>DATAWF010000235.1:0-15950 GCA_036267335.1 Acidobacteriaceae bacterium | reverse complement strand
GCCCGGCGGCGGAACGCTTTCGCTGGCTGGCGCCGCGGGTCCGATTGACCAGCACGATGCTTCTGCGACCCCGGTGAACGCCAAACTCGACCTCAGCCATTTTGACCCTGTAGCTGCGGGCCTGGTCGATCCCAGCCAGGGACTTTCCATGCTGGCCGTCGTTTCCGCACAAATCGCCTCCGACGGAAAAATGCTGGCCGCCAATGGCTCCATCGATGCCAGCCGCCTGAAACTCTCGGCCAATGGCTCCCCGGCCCCCCATCCGGTTCAAATTCGCTTTTCGATCCATGACAATCTTGTGGCCCGCACCGGCACCATCGACAGCCTCAATCTCGGAACAGGAGCTGTAGGTGTCAACGTGACCGGCAGCTACTCGATCGCCGGCCCCGGAGCCACCCCGATGACGCTCGATCTCCAGGTCGCCGCGCCCAAGGTGCCCGTCGATCAGATCGAGGCATTGCTGCCTGCCGCCGGCCTGCGCCTGCCCAGCGGCTCGAGCCTTTCCGGCGGAGTGTTCACCGCCAATCTCAAGGTCACCGGGCCGGCCAATGCGCTTACGATCGCGGGACCGGTGGAAATCGACGGCACGCGGCTCGCCGGCTTCGATCTCGGCTCGAAGATTGAAGGCCTCAAGCCCGTCTCCGGTTCGCAGGGAGGAACGGAAATTCAAACCGTGCGCGCCGAGGTGACCTCTTCTCCCGCGGGGATCGCAATTCAAAATCTGTATACCTCTGTTCCCGCGCTGGGCACCGCCACCGGCAGCGGCACGGTTTCGCCCGCCGGCAATCTGAACTTCCATATCCTCGCCAGGCTCAATCCCGGCGCCGGTGTTGCCGGCCAGGCGCTCAGCGGGCTGAGCGCGGCCAGTGGAAGCCTCGGCTCTCTGGTCTCGGCCGTCGCGGCGAAAGGGATTCCCGTCGACATCACCGGCACCACCTCGAACCCCCAGATTCGCGCCGACATGACCGGCTTGCTCAGACAAAATGCAACCGGCCTGCTGAAGTCCACAAATCCCGGAACTCTGCTGAACAAGTTCCTGCCCCACTGACACCGCGCCTCTCCTCGTCCCTCCCAGAGGAAATCTGCCTTAAACTGAAGAGGCGGTTCCTAGAAGGGAAGTAAGGAGACAACACTACATGCGAGTTGGAATGCTCACCGGAGGCGGAGACTGCCCCGGATTGAATGCCGTAATTCGGGCAGTGGTCCGCAAAGGAATCTTTCACTACAAAGATGAATTCATCGGCTTTATGGAGGGCTGGCGTGGCGTTGTTGAAAACAAGACGATGCCCCTGGACCTCAAGACCGTCTCCGGCATCCTGCAGTTGGGCGGCACCATCCTGCGCACCTCGCGCACCAATCCGCGCAAGATCGAGGGCGGCATCGACAAGTGCTTGGCGACCATCAAGGCGAACAACCTGGATGCGCTGATCACCATCGGCGGCGACGATACCCAGGGCGTTGCCAATCTGTTGATCGAGAAGGGCATCAAGATCGTTGGAGTGCCGAAGACCATCGACAACGACCTGAGCGGCACCGACGTCTGCTTCGGCTTTGACACCGCAGTCTCGATTGCCACCGAGGCCGTCGACCGGCTGCACTCGACGGCCGAGGCCCACAGCCGTGTGATCGTCTGCGAAGTCATGGGACGCGACGCCGGTTGGATCGCCATTACCTCTGGCGTCGCCGGCGGCGCCGATGTCATTTTTGTTCCCGAGAAGCCCATCGACATCGACTACGCCGTCAAGGTGCTGCGCGAGCGGCACGACCGCGGCAAGGCGTTTTCAATCGTCGTCGTCGCCGAAGGAGCCAAGCTGCCCAACACCGGCGAGCAGGCCACGCAGGGAGTCAAGCTGGATGCCTTTGGCCACGCCCGGTTGAGCGGCATCGGCCAGGCCGTCGCCGAGATTCTCGAAGCGAAGACCGGCTACGAGACCCGGTCGGTGAACCTTGGCCACACCCAGCGCGGCGGCACGCCCACGGCCTATGACCGGATGCTGGCCACCCGCTATGGCTCCGCCGCAATCGATCTCGTCCACAAAGGCCAGTTCGGGCAGTTGGTCGTGCTGCGCGGAACCGAGATCACCAGCATCCCGCTGAAGGACGCGATTGCCAAGACCCGTACCATCGGCGACGATCTGATTGAGCTCGCCGCAGGCCTTCAACCGGAGTTCTAGAAACACCACGACGCCCCACTCTTCCCGCGGCTTTCTTTCTCACGCGAAGGGTGGGGCGCTCAAAAAGGAATTGCAAGGAAGCTGACTCGCTGACAAGAGATATGCTAAAAGCTAGAAGCTAGCAGCTAAAAGCTAGAAGCTAAAAGCTAGCAGCTAAAATAGCAGTGGGCTAACTCGCCGACTTACGACTCGCCAGCCCGCTGCTACCCACTTACATGCCGCTCGAGGTAGGCGCCGTGTGCACCACCCGGTAGCTCGCGCCGCCGTTCGACCACACCAGCAGCAGCACATCCTTGCCCGCCGGTTGCTTTTCGAGCTCTTGGCGGAACTGCTCGGCCGACGTAACCGGCTGGCGGTCGACGTTTGTGATCACGTCGCCGTTCGCGATTCCGGCATCCTCCGCCGGGCTCCCCTGTTGCACCTGCTCGACCACCACTCCTTGAGTTCCCCCAGGCAGGTTCAGCTGCTGGCGGACGTCGCTCGTCAGGTTGCCAATCGAGATCCCGAGCCGTGCTCCGCCCTGTTCGCTCGCTCCTCGATTGTCCGCTGTCTGTTGGTTGTCATTGAGCTCGCCCAAAGTCACACTCACATTCTGCGGGCTTCCGTCGCGAATCACCCGCAGCTTGATGGGCGTGTTTGGTGCGGAATCGCCTACGGCAATCTGCAGGTCGCCGGCGTTGCTGATCTCCTGGCCGTTGATCGTTGTGATCACGTCTCCGACCTTGAGTCCGGCCCGTCCTGCGGGCGAATCCGATGCCACTTGCGTGACCACCGCGCCATTGTCAGTCGAGAGATTGAAGAACTTGGCGTTGTCGGGAGTCACGTCGTTGATGCCGATGCCCAGGTATCCGTGCTCGACCTTTCCGGTCTTAATGATCTGCTCGGTGACGCTGTGCGCGATCTGGCTCGGGATCGCGAAGCCTGCTCCCGCGAACGATCCGGAGTCGGAGATCAGGAAGGTATTGATGCCCACAACCTCTCCCTCGGCATCGACCAGCGGTCCACCCGAATTGCCGGGGTTGATCGCCGCATCGGTCTGGATGTACCCGCCGGGCTTCCGCGGATCATTCGAATCGGGATTAGGACGATCCAATGCGCTGACGATTCCCCGGGTCACGGAAAATTGGAAGTAGCCGAAGGGGCTGCCGAAAGCCAGCACCGTCTGCCCGGGATGAAGCTTGGTCGAGTCGCCCCAGGAAAGCCATGGCAGGTTGTTTCCATCGATCTTGATCACCGCAAGATCGGTAAGCTTGTCCACGCCGACCACCTTCGCCGGAAACGTGCGGCGATCGTGCAGGGTCACCCGGATCTCGATCGCTCCGTTCACCACGTGGTCGTTGGTCACGATGTATCCATCGGGGGAGACGATGATGCCGCTGCCGATGCCGTGCTCAATTTGCCGCTGCTGTTGTTGCTGTTCCGGGCCAGAGCCCTGCCCGAAGCCGGGACCGAAGAATTGGCGGAACTGCTCCATCGGATCGCCGCCTTGCCCCCCGCCGTCCTGGCCTTGGGCCTGTTCTGGTTCGCGGGCGGTGACCGCAATGTTCACGACTGCCGGCGTCACGCGTGCCGCTACCGCTTCAACCGCATGATCGAGTGAGGTCAAGGCTGCGACGCTGTTGTCGTCCAAAGGAGCCGAAGGGGAAACCGCGGCAGAAGAAGCAAGAGCGGCCTTCGCCGGATGAAAGGCGAGAAAGCCGGTGGTGAGGAGTGCGGTAGAAGCAGCGACTGCGGCGATCGAAAGCCGGATTCGCTTACCTCTTAATAAATTAGTTGCGATAGACATGGTTTTACACCTCGATGAAAGAACAAAATCCTATAGCTCGAAAACGATCCAGCCGGCAGGAGACCGGAAGGTGAGGACGGGAATCGGCATCACGTCGTCCTGGGATGCCTCTTCCCAAGCGGAGTTTTTCTGCGCTGCGCCGGTCTCTGTCTCTGGAACAGCCCGCGGATCAGCCGGTTCGACCACCGTGGTCTCGACGACCGCATCGAAGTCTTCCGGCGAGCTCTCCCAGACTGCGAAAACGATGGGCGCATTTTGCGATCGAGCCCTGGCTATGCGCTGCGCCGCCAGCGTCGCGCGTGCTTGAGCAGCACTCCCGGCGCGAGCCCGGTCCTCAGGCTTCACCGATGTATGCGAGGTGGATTGCGCGAAGTCGGCCGCTACGGGCCGGGTCATTCGAGAGGGAATGCGCGCTGCAGCCGGCGTCCGGAATGCAGCCTCGACCACGTGAGCGCCGCCCAGGGCATCCGTCGCCCTCACAGCCGGAAATTTGGCTGCGGCATGCATTTCAGGAGCGTGCGCAGCGCCAGCCCCCTCGCGAGTGGGAACAAAGGCCACCAGGCGCGGGCAGTGCGCCAGCACCACCGCCGCGCAGAGGTACAGCATGAGGAAGCCGCCGACCAGAGAGCGCGAGCGATGCGTAGGCCGCCCGTTCTTGTGCCGCAAAATCCGGTGAATGCGTTCTGCCAGCTCGCTCCTCCGCCTCCACGCTCCGGGAGCGAGCGACTGCATGCGATGCAGCAGCCGCTTCTCCGCCAACGTCGTCAGGCATGAGGCATATTCCCGCGGGCTCACCGCTGCATCCAGCACCGCATCGTCGCAGGCCATCTCCCGCTCGCGGCACAGCCTCCGCTCCACCCAAAGCAGCGCTGGATTCAGGGGGAAGAGCGCGCACAGAAACTTTTGCAGCAGGTTGGTCCAGTCATCGTGCCGGCGCAGATGCGCAAGCTCGTGCACGGCGATCTGCTCCAACTCCGCCGGCGCAAGCTTCTCGAGCAGCCATCCGGGAATCAGGATGGCGGGATGAAAGAATCCCGCCGCGGCCGGTCCATCGATCTCGCCCGAGACGCGAAGCTCCACCCGGCGCATTCCCGGCGTCTCGAGTTTTGCTCGAAGTTCGCTTCCCAGCGTCTCCAGGGGAAGAACTTCCGCCCTTTGCGCCAGCCTCCGCAGCCGCCAGGCGTTGACGAAAAGTCTCGCCAGGCAGACAACAGAAGTCAGCGCCCACACCCCCAGAATCGCCACCGCCCACACGGCGGAGAGGGAGAGCGCGCTGATGGGAGCAGAGAGATATACGGCGCGCGGCGCCACGGCTGCGATGCTGCGAGCAGGCCCGGGAAGAAAGCTCGAGAAGGGAATCGCAGCGGCGAGGACCAGAACGATCATCCACAGCAGGAAACGGGTGCGAGGCGCGATCTTCGAAACGGAGCCCCGGCCCCTGTTCAGACGGCCCTGGGTCAAACGGCTTTGAGTCAAACGGCTTTGGACCGCCGGCCAGGCTTCCAACCCGACCCATGCCGTCAGCGCCAACAACCCCCCCTGCCACAAGCTGGCGATAAGGAATTGGGCCGGCGCCGTTGCCGCAGATTCAATCAGATGCACGAGCTGCATTTCCATCGTCCGTTACTCCGCCTGATCGATCGCTTCTTTTAGACGAGCTAGCTCTTCCGGGGTCACTTCTCCTCCGCCGAGCAGAGCCAGCATTAACTTCTCGCGCGAGTTGCCAAAAAAGCGCTCCAGCAGGTGCTTCACTTCCGACGCCCCCGCCTGCTCTTGTTGGATGAACGCGACATAAGAAAAGGCCCGCCCCTCTTTACGATGACGCACATATCCTTTTTGTTCCAAAATGCGAATCGTCGTCAGAACGGAGTTGTAGGCCAGATCGAGTTTTTGGGGTAGTGCCGCCACCAGCTCGCCGACAGTCGACTCTCCCCGCTCCCAGAGAATGCGCATCAGCCGCAGTTCGGCTTCCGTCAAGGTCGGAGATTTTTTAGGGGGCATTGCTGGATCTCCTCAATTCCGAGCCTAGCTCCGCCGCCGCCGTCTGTCAACTAATGAATTAAGAATTACTGGGTCTAAGAATGACAGATCTGAGATCTGCTTTTGCTTTTCTTTCTGTCATTCCCGAAGGGAATCTGCTGTTCCGCCGCATCTACCGCTCTCACCCGTCATCCTGAGGTTCCGGAGCCGCAGGCGAGGAGCCGGGGTCCCCGGCAAGCTTGCTTGCTGGGGTGGGAAGAGCTGAAGGATCCCTGTATTTCCTCTCCTTCGAAACAGAAGCCAAGCCCCTGACCACTGACACTGACAACTGATCACTGACTACTGAAAACTCTTTCCCTGTCATCTCGACCGAAGGCGGCGCGAACGCGCCGTAGTAGAGGAGAGATCTGTTTGGTAGGCTGGAGCCGTGATGAGGGCGAAAGTGGTTGACCGCAAATGCTTCATTCGCTTGTTTGTAGGGCTGTCCTTGCTCTCGTGGGCGTTGATTCCTTCATCGGCTTTGGCGTCGGCCCAAGCGAGTTCGCGAGAGAAGGCTTTACCCTGCAAGACCTCACAGCTTTCCGCGGTGAACGACCGAAAGAACTCTGACGCAATAGATGGTGGTGTCGGCCATCAAGCGATCACCATCGCAATTAAAAATCGTTCTTCCTCCTCCTGTGTCCTGCGGGGAGTCCCTGGAGTGACGTTGTCCTACTCTCCGTCAGGCCGACTCTTCCTTCTGACGGTTTGCGCAAATTGCAGCGACTATCTTTTTTCGCCTCAAGCTATCGATGCGGTCCTGCTGAAACCGCAGGGATCGGCATATGTGGTGCTGGGCTTTGACAGCAATGATGGAGCTGGAGTCTGCACCGAAGCTGATCCGAAGTTCAAGCCTCGCTCCGATTACGCGACTATGACGCTTGGCCTGCATCTTCCTGACCAAGAACAGCCACTCGAGATTGTCTTCGATGAGTGGCTAAGCTGTGGCGCGATGGATGTCACACCTTTCCTAAGGCAGGCTCCGATAGACGGGGCTCTGCCCCGCCAAGACAGCCCACGATAAGCGAACCGCTTCTGCCGAGGCGACCAGGTTTTCACCAGTGGGAATATGCGCTAACTCGCTATAACTCGCGAACCCGCTGCGGTTCGGGTGCCCCATCCTTTTGCGCGCCTGTGCTTTTCGCGCAAAAGGGTGGGAGACCACGAAAGTCCATTGCCGGGAAACGCGAACCCGCTGACTTGCTACTTAGAACAGAGCCTTCAATCCGAACTGGATCTGGCGCGACGTCGTCGAGGTTGCCGTAATCACGCCCGCCGTCGGCGAGATCTGGGTTGCCGACGAATAGACAATCTCGTTCGGCGTAGCAAAGTTCGCGTGGTTCAGCACGTTGAAGAACTCGGCGCGGAACTGCAGCCGCACGCGCTCCGTCACCGAAGTTTCTTTGAGCAGCGAGGTATCGAGCTCCGCTAGCCCCGGTCCCACCAGCGAATCGCGGCCCGCGTTGCCCAGCGTCCCGGTTGCCGGCGGCAGGTATGCGTTGGGATTGAAGTATTCGGAAACCGTACGCGGGTACAGCTTGCCGGTGAAGTTCGGATTGACCTGAGGCCGCACCGGGTTCCGGCTGTCGCCGCTGTTGGTCGGGTTGTAGCCCAGCTGCGGGGAGAAGGGAAATCCGCTTTGCAGCTCGGCGATCGCGTTCACGCTCCATCCGGAAGCAGCCCTTGCTCCCACTCCGGTCGCCTTCGCAAAGAAGGCTTTTCCTCGCCCAAAAGGAAGTTCGTAGGCCGCATTGATCGCGACAATGTGGCGCACATCGTCGGCTGCCCGACCCCAATCGAGCCCCGGGTTGTACGGGTAGGAGACGAATGCCGGCGTGTTGCCGCTGACGCTCGTATTCCAAGCCGAGCCGTCGTCGAGGTTCTTGGAATAGGTGTAGACGGCGCGCCCGGAAAGGCCGTCCAGTCCATGAAAGCGCAGATCGGCCTGCACGCCGTTGTATTCGCTGTCGCCAGCCGAGATCCAGGAGGTGGTATTCGAGACCGCCGGATTGGCCTTCGCAGCGTTTGTCGGGAAGTAGGGCCAGCCGTTGGCGCCCACCGTTGGAATCGGCTCATTCAGATCCGCCGAGAGAATCTGGTGGAAGCCATGCGAGCCCACGTACGCCGCGGTAAACGTCGTCTTCGGCGAGAGCTCCTGCTCCACCCGCAGCGTCCACGCATAAAGGCCCGGCGTGTGGATGTCGGTCTCGACCGTGCTGGGGGAAATCAAGCTTCCCGCCGGAGCCGTCGAGCCGGGCGTGATTTGGAGCCCCTGCACGCTGAAGGGCTTGATGGTTTGGGTCGCGTTGTAGGGCGCCGTCTGGTCCAGCCGGTAGTCGAGCGTATCCAGAAGCGCCCGCTGGAGCGCGAAGGAGCCGCGCAACGCCGTCTTGCCGTTTCCGAAGACATCGTAGGCAAACCCAATTCGCGGTTCGGGCAGGAACTTAGCCCGGTTCTCGAGCAGCGCGGAATTGCCGACGAAAGGATTGGTTGAGATCACGCCGTTGGTAAAGGTGTAGTTGGACGCTCGTCCCTGGGCCTCGTTCCAGCCATTGGTCGATTCGAAGCGGATGCCGGCGCGGACTTCGAGCCGCGGCGTCACCTTGATCGTGTCCTGCACAAAGCCGGCGCCTTCGAGCGACCGCCAGCCAAGTTCCGTGGGATTGGGCACCACGGTGAAGGTCGCGCCCTGTCCCGCAAGAAAGGTCTGCAGCGTGTTGAACGAGGCTTGACCGTATTGATCCTGTGCCAGATTGTCGTTCGATTGGATCCGCTGAATCCACGCGCCTGCTTCGATCTGATGCCGGCCCCGGGTCCAGTACACATGGTCGTCATAGGTGAACAGATTGCGCGTGGTCGAGTTATTGCTGCCGACGTTGCTGCCCGCCAGGGTAATTTGCGAAGACCCATTCGAAGCCGTGCTGCCGGAGATGACGATGGCGCCGATCGGCTTGCCCGTCACCCAGCCTGGAATGTCCACCGGCACGATCCCATCGAAGTAGTAGCTCGCGCGCGAGAAACCAATCCGCGCGGTGTTAAGAAAGTTTGGGGAAAACACGTGCTGTTCTTGCGCGCTCAACACCTGCTCGCGCAGCGTCTCGAACACCGAGCTCAGGGGATTGGCGCTCGGCGTGGTCGCGTCGCTGTCATCCACGGTATAGATCGCCGAAAAAAGATCCTTGCTGCTCAAGTTGGCGTCGGCTCGCGCCGTGCCGAAATCCTCGCGGATGTGTTGCGGAGGATTGCTGAAGGCTTCGCCGATGCCGCTGCCCAGATCCGGCCCGTTCTGCACCGGCCACAGAGCCAGCAGCGGCTTGACCGCCGGCGCAACCCCCACGTACGTCTCTTGCCCTGCGGCGTTGGGCAGATAGCCCAGCCGCGCTTGATTGTCCGGAACCAGAGTCACGTCGCTGATGCCCAGGTTCTGTCTGTATCCTTCATAGTTGCCAAAAAGAAAGACCTTGTTTTTGCGCAGTGGGCCGCCCAGCGCCGCGCCGAACTGGTTGCGCTGGAACTCGGGAATCTTCGGCTGGTCGAAATAATTGCGGGCGTCGAGGGCGCTGTTGCGCAGAAATTCGTAGACCGACCCGTGGACTTGGTTGGTGCCCGAGGCGGTAATGATGCTGACCTGCGCGCCCGTGCGCTTGCCGTACTCCGCCCCGTACGCGTCGCTCTGCACGTTGAACTCGCGCACCGCGTCCACCCCCAGCAATTGGCCGCTTGTGCCTCCCGGCGTCACGTTGATCAGCGAGGCTCCCGTGTACTCGATTCCATTCAGCAGAAAGAGATTGTCTTGCGGGCGGTGGCCGCTCACCACGAACATGTTGCCTACTGAAGAATTCGACGTGCCGATCGATCCCGAGCGCTCATTGGTGTAGTTCACCGTCGCCGGATTCAAGAGCATCAGCCCGTCGTAGCTGCGCCCATTGAGCGGGAGCTGCTTGACTTGCTGCTGGCTCACCAGTCCCGACACCTCCTCGGTCGCCAGGTTGATCGTCGCCGGTGTTGCTTCGACCGTGACCGACTGCTGCACCTGGCCGACGGTGAGCGTCAGGTCGACGTTGAGGTTTTGGCCGACGGTGAGCGTGATGCCCGCCTTCTCCTGCGAGGCAAAACCCTCCTTTTTCGCTGAGACCGTATACTCGCCGACCGGCACCGCGGGAGCGGCGTACCGGCCGTCTGCTCCTGTGACCAGATTGCGCACCAGCCCGGTCTCCGTGTTGCGCACCGTTACGCTCGCTCCGGGAATCGCGCCTCCTTGCCCATCGGTTACCGTTCCCGACAGCGAGGCGTTGACTACCTGCGCGCGTCCGTGGGGCGAGAAAAGAAAGAAAAGAGACAGCGAGGCAATCAGGACATTTTTGCGAAGGTGAATCAGCATCGGGTCTCCTAATAAAAACCGTTCTTCAAGGACTCGGTCCTTGTGACGGGAATGCCGCCGTGCGGCTCCGCCCTTGCGGCGAAGCACGCCTCGATCCGGCCAATCAAAATGAGAAATGAACTTAGAGCAGGGGCGAGAGCGGGCGGCAACAACAACAGCTCGCGCGGAAAGGCCGCGGCAGGGCTACCGGGAGGCTGCGCGAGTTAGACAGTTGCATGGCGGGCATCGAAAGAAAATCTCGGGGCTTGTTCTTGCTGGAGTGTTGAATGCGGGCAGGGCTGCAGGAAAAAACCCGCGCTGGATGGGTCTTTGCGCGGGTCTTCGGGGTCTTGCAATCCTGAAGTCCGGGGTCTTGCGATCCTGAAATCTTGAGACGAGACCGTGAAGTCTTGAGACGAAATCTTGAAGCGATCAGGCTCTCGTAGCACCGAAGACGGACGCACCCGCGCAGCATGGGAGGCTGCAACAACAGGGGCGCGCGGTGGAGATGAGTGCCATAGCCAGAGGATAGCTTCGCCTGCCGGCGACAGTCAAGCCGCTCAGGGATTGGGGAGTGGCTGAAATGTGCGTTGATGGAAAATCGCGATAGAATGACAGACGTCCTGTACAGTCGCGCATCCGCCGTTCCCGGAAGGTAAAAGAACTTGGGTCTTGCATACCTCACCTTAGATGAAACTATTCGCCGCTATATGTTGGATGAGATCAACCTTGATGCGGCGAACGGCGACTTCATCATAGGCAAACGCCTCAACGCAACTGGTCAAATGCGATGGCTGCCCCTTCTTAAAGAAGCTGTTGCCTCGCACAATGACGATTGGCTTGCCGAGAGGCAAAGGTCTGAACATCTGATAAAACCAAAAGAATCCCGGCGCCTCAAAAATGGCAACGTGATCGAAGTGGATGTGCCGATCACGGCAGCGGAAACGCTGGCTGAGGGCGAATTCAATCGTTTCTATATCCGGGGCATATGTCGCAGGGCAATCGAGTCCGGAATCTCAGCCGTTCTGGTATATCGAGCCAAGGCTGTAGAGAATCCACGATCCGCGTCCGAGACTCTTATCGGCACCACGGTTGATGCCCAAGTCCTTCTTGCCGACTTGCGCACGCATCAAGGTGAAGAACCTGCTCTTAAGATGCCCGGCGGTCCAAATTCCGGCCTGAGTGTCAGATTGCCCTAGTGAAAAGTAATCTGCCGCTTTCATCGCGGCATAAATGCGCCCACCATCATCCCCTTCCATGGTGAATAGGGATGTATCGCCTGCGATCCCTAACCTGTATTTTTGCCGGGGTGCCCCAGGTCTCGATTTTGAGACCTGGGATCTGTGAGCATCTATTTGTGTCCGCGTTGAATAGGTAAATCCGGCCTTGTGGGGCCATTCAAGCCCGGTTTTGGCTTGAGTAAGGGCATTTGGCGCGCTTTTTGATCGTAGATGTTGGGGGAGACCATGACCTCGAATCCGCCAATCCAAAACCTGTCATCTCGACCGAAGGCGGCGCGTGGGCGCCGCCGCAGCGGGGAGACCTGCTTTTCGCCAACTCGCTCGATCGATGCTTATGTCCCGCCGTTGGCGGCCTTCGGCAGGGGAGGCAGCTCCCATGATTTTTCAAGTGCCGTGTATTGGGCCGCCGGCAGTTGAACCAGCATCGGCGCGCGCGCAGGATCGAGCCACCCCAGGATGATTTGCATCCGCTCGACTGCCGTCGCTAGCGGGAACATTCCAAACATGGTCAAACACGTGTCCTGCGAATCCCCAAAACGTCGTCGTAACGGGGAACCCCGTTGATGCGAAGAAATCTCGTCCCGTCGATAACATCCGCTTAGATTTAGAACTCAATCCTTCCCTGAAAAGCAATCATTCGCGGCGAGCTATCTCCGCCTAGTCCGACACCGAGGAGACCGGTCGGCGGCGCGATGGTGCTGTTCAGGGTGCCGAAGCGGGCGGGGATGTCGGGCGCCGTTTGTTCGGGAACGCCCGCTTCGACGTTATCCGGCAGGGCGAAGTTGGGATGATTGAATGCATTGAATATCTGCGTGTCGAAGCGGAACGTTATACCTTCTCGAGTTGAAAAGCTTTTCGTTAGGTAGATGTCGGAGTTGGTGAAGTGGGGCCCGCGTACAGTGTTACGCCCTGAATCTCCGAACTGGCAGTTGGCGATGGAGTCTCCTCCCGTACAGGCTCCGGTCGCCGGGTCTATGACAGAGACAAAGGCATCCGGATTCAGCCATTGCTTTGTCCCCGTCACCGTGACACCGCTGTAGGGTGTTTTGCGATAAAGCGGCACACCGGGAACACGCCTTGCAAACTGTGGTCCGCCGGCCTGGAAGATCCCATTGCCGTTGGCGGTGTAGGGCTGGCTGAGAACCGTAAATGGAAGGCCGGTGTGAAAGAACGCTGTCTGCGAGTAGGAATAGCCGCCGAAGAGCCGCCGCAGCCAGGCGTGATGGGAGTGGAACGGAATCTGGTAGAGGCCGAAGGCGGAGATGTTGTGGCGCGCGTCGTAGTCGCAGTTGCCATAGTTGCGGCTGAGCTCTCCCGCCAATGGCGACAGGATGCCCTGCGTGGAGAATGAAAGAAGTCCGCCGTTGGAGACCTCATCGAGACAATGGCTTAACGTATAGTTGCCGCGCAGGGTGAGACCCGCGATCTGCTGACTGTACGAAGTCTGAAGGCCCGCATAGTTGCTGCTGGCTCCTGTACGGAATTCATTCACGCTGCCGAAACGCTGATCGAGCGGCTGCTGATAGGGATAGGGCGCAAAGCATCCGTCACAGACAGTCTGGTATCCGTTGAGCTCCACCTGATAGGGCTCATGCGTGCCTCGTGTGCCAACGAAGTCCACGTGCAGGTCGCCGCGTGCGCCGATCTGCTTTTCAACTCCGAGGTTGTACTGGAAGTAGTACGGAGTTTTGAGCCGGCCACTGGGAAAGGTGTTCATGCTGACAGCGAGCGGGCAGGTCGCGCCACCTGTCGTAACTCCGGTACAGGGATTGCTTCCCGAGCGAAACAGCGATTGGAACTGCTTGCTTGCCGACACGGTCGCGTCTACCGCGCTGTCCGTTACTCCCGGAGCAATGAGACTTCCTCCCACCTGCCCCGCCAGGCCGCCTACAAAGGTCGGAGCGTAGGGCGCGTTGTTGGAAGCCAGGTCTGCGATCTGTGCCGGGATGATGTCACTGAACGCACCGAAGCCGCCGTGCAGTGCCGTTCGATAAGGCAATTGATACGCGACCGAGACACGGGGTTCATAGACGAAGAGCGGTGTGGCAGGAAAGAGACCATGCACCCCGGTCAGGATCACGCGATCAAGTGGCTGCGTACTGTCATGCGCCATATCCAGAAAGGAACCTGCCGGGCGTGCAAAAAGTCCCTGTTGGTTCGTCTCGTTGGTGTTCCAGCTGACGCGCATTCCATAGGTTATGGTGGCCTTTTGCGTTGGCTTGTAGGTGTCCATGGCGTAAAACTCGAGGTTGCCAACGGCGACGCGTTCCTTGAGCGACACCGGAAACGTCTGGCTGGCGGTGTATGCCTCTCCGTTGATGAACTGCGCGAGAGTGTTGTAGGCGACAGTTGGAACAGTTCCTTCGCCCAGGTCATAGTTGCTGACGTCGATTCGGCGCGAGTTCAAGCCGAACTTGAGTGTGTGCTTCCGGACGGTCCAGGTGAGATTGTCATTGACCTGCCATTGGGTGACTTTACGGCCCTGCGGATAGGTATTGTTGTTGCCTCCAATGGTGGTGAATGGAACCGCGGAGCTGCCCGCCTGAAGGACTATCGGAAACTGCTGCAGGACGGAAGCGTAGTTGTTCGGTTCAAAGATGCTTGCGTACCAGCTCGCACCAGGGTTGAACTGGTTGACGAGATTCGGGCTGAACACATGCGTATAGCCAACAACGAGAGTGCGCTGCGGTTGCGGAGAATATGCGTTGAAGATCGAGTTCACCGGATCGGTATAGGCGGCCTGCAACCCGGTGTCCTGCTGAAAGCGATACCAGACCGTGTCGTGCGCGCCGATGTTCTGGTCGATTTTGGCGACGATCAGGTTCTCGCTATCGGAATTGTTCAGGGACGCCTGCCTCTGGTTGGCGCAACCAGTGCCGCTGTCCAGTGGGCATCCGATGATCGAGACAGGGGAGCCGTTCGCGCTCGGAAGCAGCGAGAACATGTTGCGGTAGAACGGAAGTTCGGATGGGTTGTTCGTAGAGAGTTGGTTGAGGACATACGCTTGAAATGCAGGCGAAGGCAGTGTCAGCTGCGAGACAAGCGGAAGGGCGATGCGGATACCTTCGTAATGACCGAAGAAGAATAGCTTATCCTTGCGAATCGGTCCGCCCACGCTGACACCGAACTCGTTGACGACCGAGCGAGGCTTCTTCGCGATGTTGTCTGAAGTGTCGTTCGCATGGAGGAAGTAGTTTTCTGCATCGAGCAGCGAACCGTTCCACAATTCATACACGTCTCCATGAAACCGGTTTGTACCCGACTTGGTGAAGTAGTTCACTTGGGCCACCGCATAGCGTCCCTGATCGACGGCAAAAGAGTTCGTGTTGACGGTGGCCTGTTCCACTGCGTCCAGACCGATGACAAGATTGGTGGACAATCCGATGTTCAGTCCCAACCAAGGATCGTTCGTATCGTAGCCATCGAGGATGTATCCGTTTGAGGTGGCCGGAAGCCCATTGAATTCCACGTTGCCGTATCCGCCTGCGGCCTTCGCATCGTTCGAAGATCCTGCCGTGTTCATGAGAGCGCCCTGCGCGAACTGGGCAAGGTACGTGAGGTCTTGTCCAGGATTCGGAAGACTCTTGATCGTCTTTGCCTCCAGCGTTGTGGTCGTATTCGGGTTGTCGAGCGAAAGCAACCCCTGCTGGGCAGTTACCTCGACGCTCTGGCTGGCAGAGCTGACCTTCAGCGTGAAGTTCAGTGCAACGTTTCTCCCCACCAGGACAGGCGCTGGCTCCGAGACGGCGATGGCAAAACCATCGGCAGAAACCTTGACCTGATAGGTTCCAGGGTTCACCTGCGAGAAGAGGTAATGCCCGGCGGAATCCGTTTGGGCGGTTCTCGTCGCGTGCGTCTCGACCGACGTGGCCTCAACTGTGGCGCCCGATACGGTGGCTCCGCTTGGGTCGAGCACCGTTCCGGAGATGGCGCCGGATGTTCCGCTCTGCGCGACGGCGAAGCCACTCAGAAGGCATAAAGGCATTACCGGAATCGAGCAAAGCAATCTCCAGACGCGCATTAGGTATACCTAAACTTTCTATTTAGGCTAACCTAACACAAGATCCAGGGGAACGTGAAACTCATGAAGAAAAAGAAAAACAAACATTGGGAGCGCAATACGGAATCGGTCGACGATTACCTCAAGGCGATCTATAGCTTAGGGGGTGATGAACGCCGGTGGGTATTCGGCTCTGAGCTGGCGGCCCGTCTCGACATTGCACCTGCTTCCGTCACGAATATGCTCCAGAAGCTCGCCCTTCAACCCAAATCATTCGTGGATTACAAACGTGGCGAAGGAGTCCGGTTGACCGCCGCGGGGCGACGGCGTGCGCTGGAAATCGTGCGCCATCACCGCTTGGTCGAAACCT
>DATAWF010000234.1:0-3124 GCA_036267335.1 Acidobacteriaceae bacterium | reverse complement strand
ATTCCCGCGCCATCGTCTCCCGAGTTTCCTCGCCAGACGGCGGCTTAATCCCCGGCAGAGCAGCTACTCCGCCGTACCCCACCGCATTCATGGAAAGAACCACGGAGAGGCCGGGTCCATACCCGCTCTCCGTTGTTCTTTTTCCGTGAAAGCGGTCCTTTCACGATCCGGAAGACCTATCCAACGGTCAACATCTTGTTGCTCTCATTGATTGCCAAACCGAGCTACCCCACGAATATTGCGAGCTCGACGCCGTTCCTATGCGGCATCAGCACGTTTGGAAAGCAGGTAGTCCGGATGTGGTTTCCACCGCCGGAACCGCGGTTTGGGAAGTAGGGCATCGCGACCACGTGACCGACGGAGAAGATCAGTCCGTTACTTTGCGCGTTTCGGCTTGGACACCTCCTTGGTTTCGTGATCCAATATTTTCACTCCTGAGACAATCGATGGCTCGCTCCCCCCAGCGCAGCTCGCTTACGAGAGCCTTCGGCGAGCCCTGCATAGCCGGGTCTCAAGGGAAGGGTTGGCCCTTTGACAAACTTCGGGGATGAGACAGGCGAGATCACGATACTGCTCCGCGAATGGACGACGGGCAGGCCGGGAGCTCAGGAACGCTTATTTGAGCTCGTCTATCCTCAATTGCGCAAAATCGCCGGCTCCCTCTTCCGCGGAGAACGCCCTGAGAATCTTCTTCAGCCGACCAGCGTTGTCAACGAGCTCTTTCTGAAGCTGGTTCGGCAGCGCAGCCTGCGCTTTGAAGACCGCGAGCATTTTTACAGCCTCTCCGCCAGACTCATGCGCCGCATTTTGATCGATCACGCCCGCACGCAGGGCCGGGAAAAACGCGATGGCGGAGTCAGCATACCGCTGGAGGAAGGATTGGCCTGGATCGATGCTAAGTCCATCGAGATCATGGACCTGGACCGGGTGCTCAGCGAGCTCGATGCACTCGATACCCGGAAATGCCGGATGGTGGAGTTTCGCTTTTTCCTCGGTTTCACGGCGGAAGAAACCGCGGAGCTGCTCAGCACCTCGAAGGCTACCGTAGACCGCGAGCTGCGTTTCGCGCGCGCATGGCTTCACGGGCGCCTGCATTCTGCTTGAGTCGATTCTTCCCCTGATCGCGCGAACTGAAAAGAGTGCCCGGGAATGTCTCAGGATTCGGAACATTGGGATCTGCTGCAAAAGCTCTTCTATCTCGGAGAAGAAACTCCGCCGGAGGATCGCGAACGGGCCTTCTCCGAAATCTGCGCGGATGCCGCGATCGTGCGCCGTGCGATCGATATTCTGAATGGTTCCGCCCTGCTCGACAAGGAAGTCTCGCCTGCGGCTGTTCCCCTGCATCCTACGCGGATCGGGCCATACTCCCTCCTTCGCCCCATCGGCTCGGGCGGGATTGGCACCGTCTATCTCGCGGAGCGCATTCTCGGAGGGGTTCCGCAGCGCTCGGCGCTTAAAATTCTTTCTCCTCACGCGGCAGGCGATGCCTTCGTCGAGCGCTTCCGCCGGGAGCAACACATTCTCGCCTCTCTCGACCATCGGCATATCACGCGGCTCTTCGACGCCGGATTAGGAGAAGGGGGCCAGCCTTATCTGGTCATGGAGTATGTCGAGGGAGAGCATCTCAACGCATTTTGCGATGGGCGCAATCTCGGCATTCGCGAGCGGCTCGAGCTCTTCTTACAGGTTTGCGATGCCGTCTCCTATCTGCATCGCAACTTGATCGTTCATCTCGATCTCAAGCCATCGAACATCCTGGTCACGGTGGAGGGCGAGGTCAAGCTTCTCGATTTCGGAACCTCGAAGCTCGTGCAGCGCGACAGCCTGCTGACCACAACCGTCCTTGCCACGCCTGCCTATGCCAGCCCGGAGCAACTGCGCAACGAGCCGGTCACCACTGCGTGCGATGTCTATTCTCTCGGGGCAATTCTCTTTGAGATTCTGGCCGGGCGCAGACCCGGAGTCGATGCCTCCGCCCCTTTTATGATCGAGCGCGCCATGCGCGAGTTGGAGCCCGAGAAGCTCTCGAAAAGTGTGGCGCCCGAGATGGCCGCCCAACGCCAACTCTCGCCCGATCGGCTGCGCCATATGCTCCGCGGAGACCTCGAGACCATTACGGACAAGTCTCTTCGCCCGCGCGCCAAAGACCGCTATCCCTCCGTCGACGCCCTGATGCAGGACGTCGAGCACTACCTCGCGGGAAGGCCTGTGACGGCGCGGCCACAAACCACCTTCTATCGCATCGCCAAGTTTGCCCGCCGCCACCGCCGCTCCCTCTCGGTCAGCGCCGTCGCGGCGGTCTTGCTAATCGCCGCGCTCGTTTACGCCGAGATCAAGCAGCGGAAGGCCCTCGCAGAGGGCCTCCGCGCCGAGCAGATGCAAACCTTCATGTCGTCGTTGTTCACCATTGCAAACTCGGACTACTTCGGCAAGCCCACCATGAGCGTGAATGACTTCCTGAATCTCGGCATTCGGACGCTGCCCCTCTACATTCACGAACCTGCAGACCTTCAAACCGGAAGAATGCGTCTGGCGATCTCCCTCTGGCGCAATGGCGACTTCAAGGACGCCAAAGCGGTCTTTGCAGCCATCGCACAGGCATCGAAAGACCCCAGCCTCGAGAGCGAAGCCCTTGCCTATGCCGGCGATATCGACTATCGCGAAGGCAACCTGAAGGAAGGTGAACGGCTCACTTCCCAGGCCCTTGCCCTCTCCCACAACTCCCGCGTGACGCCCCTCGCGCGCGTTACTGCCGAAGACTACTACGCGATCAATCGCGAGGTGAACGGCCAGCGCACTGAGGAGAATCTTCATCTTCTCAATCAGGCGGCTCAGGAGGCCATGGCTGGCAAACTGCCGGCCCACGATCGAGCCTATCCGGTCCTCCTGCTCGGCCAGGTCATGACCTCGCGCAACCGTTTGGACGAAGCCGCATCGCTCTATCGGCAGGCGCTGCAGCTCTATTCGACCGATCCGGCCTACGCCTGCACCGCCGCCGATGTTGAAGGACGGCTTGGGTACAT
The DNA here is from genome assembly GCA_036267335.1 of Acidobacteriaceae bacterium. Lineage (GTDB taxonomy): Bacteria > Acidobacteriota > Terriglobia > Terriglobales > Acidobacteriaceae > PALSA-350. The sequence continues at coordinate 101 of DATAWF010000234.1, read as the reverse complement.
CGATCATCTTCGGGGGCGTCTTTCCGAAAGCCTGGAGCATCACCAGCATGCTTACGCAACCGTCGTCCGATGCGAGGGAGCCGAAAGTGCCGGCGCTTCGT
>DATAWF010000233.1:0-10403 GCA_036267335.1 Acidobacteriaceae bacterium | reverse complement strand
CGGCTACAAGGGCTACGTCATCAAGGAGTACTTCGCCAACTACTTCCTGCACACCTCCGACGTCACCTTCGACATGTCCAAGAACACTATGACCGTTCACAACTCCGTCGCGGAACCCTGGCGGGTCACCCTCGTCGATACCGGCGAGAAGACCGGAACCGGCGGCCGCCTCAAGAAAATCGCAAAGTTTGTTGAAGGCGACGAATCCTTCTGCATGACCTACGGCGATGGCGTCGCCGACGTTGACATCACCGCCTCCGTCTCTTTTCACAAGGCCCACGGCAAGAGTGTGACCATGACCAGCATTCAGCCCGCCGCTCGCTTCGGCGCTCTCGGCCTCGAAGGCACCACCGTATACTCCTTCCGCGAAAAGCCAAACGAAGAAGGTGGGTGGATCAACGGCGGCTTCTTCGTTCTCAAGCCCGACATCTTCGCCGACATCACCGACGACAGTCAGATGTTTGAGCAGGAACCCATCCGCGCCCTCGTCGCTCACGGCCAGGTCCAGGCCTTCTTTCATCGCGGCTTCTGGCAGGCCATGGACACCCTCCGCGACCGCCAGCAACTCGAGGAGCTCTGGAGCTCAGGAAAGGCTCCGTGGAAGATATGGTAGGCTGGCCCAACTCTGCCTTCTACAAGAACGAGCCGGCCTTCTCCTGGCGAGGCCGCAAGGTCTTTCTCACCGGCCACACCGGCTTCAAAGGTGGCTGGCTCGCTCTCTGGCTCGCCCAGCTCGGCGCCACCGTGCGCGGCTATGCCCTCGATCCCTGCACAGACCCCAACCTCTTCACCGTCGCGCGGATCGGCTCGGTCGTCGAAGACATCCGCGGCGACATTCGCGACTCGGCAACGCTCGATCGCGCGATGCAGGAATTCGCTCCCGAGGTCGTCTTCCATCTCGCCGCCCAGCCTCTCGTCCGCTACTCCTACCAGGACCCCATCGGCACCCTCGAAACCAACGTCATCGGCACCGCTCGTGTGCTCGACGCCGTCCGCCGAACCCCCAGCGTCGCTGCCGTCGTCTCCGTCACCACCGACAAATGTTACGAAAACAAAGAGTGGATCTGGCCCTACCGCGAGACCGATCCCCTCGGCGGGTACGATCCCTACTCCAGCAGTAAAGCCTGCGCGGAAATCGTCAGCGCTGCCTTCCGCCAGTCTTACTTCCCCGTTGACAAACTTGGCCAGGCCGATGGCCACGGTGTCGCCATCGCCACCGCCCGCGCCGGCAACGTCATCGGTGGTGGCGACTGGTCCAGCGATCGCCTTCTCCCAGATCTCGTCCTCGGCTTTCTCTCCGGCCGGCCCGTGAACATTCGCCGTCCCCATGCAATACGTCCCTGGCAACACGTCCTCGAGCCGCTTCATGGCTACATCCTGCTCGCCGAACGACTCCTCACCCACGACCCGCACTTCGCCACCGCGTATAACTTTGGTCCATCCGAAAGCGATGCTCGGCCGGTCTCCTGGATCGCCGACCAGATGGCCGCCTTCTGGGGCAATGGCGCCTCCTGGCAGGTCGACCCCGCCCCGAGCCCTCACGAAGCCGGCTATTTAAAGCTCGACTCCAGCCGTGCTCGCGCAGTCCTTGGATGGATATCTCAACTTCGTCTCCAACAAGCACTTGAACTTCTCGTCGCCTGGTATCGTGCGTGGCAGTCCGATGAAGATATGCAGGTATATACCCTCAACCAGATTAAGCAGTACAGCTCCCACAACATCGCCTGAATCGCGTCTCGCAATTTCCTTCCCCCGAAACGCTGTTTGCGTTTTTCGATCCTGCCATCAAGATCCTTTCCGCGCAGATCGGCGGACTCCCCGGCAAGCGAACTACCGCCAATTAGGATGGCGGCTGTTGTACGCTGGAGAACAATTGTCCTGAGAGCCGCAGACCTCCGGCAGGTCTGGTCTTCATGAACGATTCGCCCGATCTATCCCCAACACCTCGCTTTCCGAACCTTTCTTCGCCTGCCCCGCGTCCAATCGGGAGGCGAAGATGAACCTGCAAAAGACCTACCTGACGGGGATAGCGCTGTGGATGGCTTTGCTGCCCGCGGCGAGAGCTCAGAATCAACCACAGCAGATCGTCCAGCAGGCGGTTGACGCGGAACATGCGGCGGATCGTGGCGATCGCTCCCAGTGGCTCTATCTTGAAACCATTGCCAAGCCCGGTGGACGCATTGTTCAATGGGTCGCAACCACGTCCAACGCCAACATCAACCGGGTCCTGGAGAAGAACGGCACCCAGCTTCCGGAGGAAGAGCAGCGGACGCTGGTGCAGAGATTCCTTGGGGATGCCAAAGCGCAGAAGAAGCAGATGGAGGAAAGCAACCACGACAACCAGCAAATTGACGACCTGCTGGTGCTTCTGCCCGCCGCTTTTGTATGGACGCAGACCGCAGCGACGGAGACCACCACTACCCTGCACTTTGAGCCCGCCCCGGGCTTCCACCCTCCGACCCGTGAGGCGCGCGTCTTCAGCGGAATGACCGGCGATCTTGTGTTGGACAACCGCCAGCATCGCATTTGCAAAATCGACGGCCGGCTGACCCGCGACATCACCTTTGGCGGCGGCCTTCTGGGCAAGCTGAGAGCCGGCAGCTCGTTTTCACTTGAACAGCAGCAGACCGGCCCGTCTTTATGGCAGCTGACGGAGATCCACGTCCATCTGCAAGGCACCGCCCTGCTCTTCAAGAGCGTATCGCTCGAAGAGGATGACGAGCGCACGCGATTCCAACCCGAGTCATCTTCCATAACCCTCGACCAAGCTGCCGACAATGCCCTGCGCCAGCCGCAAGAGCTGCACTAAAAGAAGAGCCGCGCTGAATCGCGCGTCTCAGGGCTGCTCTTTGGACGCCATGGCATAGACGTAGACCAACATGGCAATCCCGATGAACAACGGAATCAAGCTGGCCAGAAGCACAGGGCCCATGGGAATACTGCCCCTCGGAACGACCAGCAAAGCCGCGCCAACGGCGGCCGTCACCAGGCCGCCCATCTTGAGACCTTCGCGCCGGCTATGAGCCTCGATGCGTTTCTGTTCGCGCAGGAACTCGAACGCTTGTTTGGCGCCCTCCTCCGTGGAGTCCGCCAGCTTCTTCAGCATGTCGTTTTCGTAGTAAGCAATGCGCTCGCTTGCTCGTGAGCCTGACCAGGTAGCCACCGCCAAAAAACCGAACAAGGCCAGCGAACCCACGGCCAGGAAAAAGAAAACCGCCACTTCCGGTCTTGCGAATTCACCCATCTCTTTCTCTCCTTCGCCGGGTATGACCCGGGGACGCCGCCTGCGGTTTCAATTTCTCTTCGGCGGTCCCCCGGAACCAACGCACTCTTGCGGGCGCCTCTCTCTTGGAACCCCCGAAAAAAATGCAACCCTTTCCGCTAAAGCATTGTCGGAGATGGTATAGACCGAAGCCACGGGTTCTAAGTGGATTTTTCCTCAAGAAAAATCCACCTGATGGAACCCCCAAGGTTCACGGTATTTCCGAAAATGCCGTAGACTCTTGCCCTACGCGCATAGCAGGCTGAGGAGAAGCGTGCTGGTGAACGTCAGCCCGATCGAGGTCTTTGCTTGACGGCAGCGGAGGAGACGCAAACGCGGCCCAGCGATGAGGCGGCAGATCACGGCCAGGCCGCGGCGGACGGGGCATGCGTCGATCGGATCCTCGCCGGCGACTCCAGCGCGTTTGAAGAAATTGTCCGCCGCTGGCAAGGCCCGCTGATGAACCTGGCCTATCGTTTCTGCCGGGATCGCGGTCGCGCGGAAGAGATGGCCCAGGAGGCCTTTCTGCGCGCCTTTCGCGCCCTGGCGAGCTGGCGTCGCGAGAGCGCTTTCTCCACATGGCTCTTTGCTCTCGCCATCAATGTTTATCGAACTGAGCTGCGCCGCATTCCGGTATTCGCACCGCTGGACTCGGTGCCGGAGCCGGCCGATCCCCGGGCAAGCCACACGTTTGAAGTGCAAGCTCAAGCCGCGGAAGATCGCGCTTTGCGCCGAGCGGTAGCGACTCTTCCCGAAAAGTACCGCGAGGCCGTCATTCTTTACTACTTTCACGAGATGGACCTCGGAGGGGCAGCCCGCAGCCTCAATTTGCCCGAGGGGACCCTCAAAGCCCGGCTATTTCGCGGCCGGGAGCTGCTGCGCAAAAAGCTGGCCGGCAAACATGCACATCCACGTCGCGCATCGCATCAGGGGGACATATGAGTCAGGATCCGGAAACTCCGCTTTCAACCAACCTCAACGACCGCCTCAACCGCGCACTCGACGGGGAGATTGTGCCCTCTTCGGGCTTTACCTCGCGCGTGATGGCCTCGGTGGGTGAAGATGCAGGAACACCTCCGCCTCTGGCCTTTCCGTGGCGGCGCGCTCTGCCGGCATTTGGCTGCGCGTTGATCCTCGTGCTCTGCGCCGGCCTCCGTCTCCTCTGGGAGCTACGCTACGCGGCCCCCCCGGAAGCCAACGCACCGGCCATCCATCTGGCACTGCTCGCAAAAACGGCGGCTCCGCTCGGCTGGCTTGCCGCCGCTTTGGCAATCGCATGGGCCTCGGTAAAACTCTGCCTGCGCCTGGCGGGGGAACGATAAACCGGGCGCAGGCCGGCAGCCTCCACGTTGCTTTCGCAATCGAGCCACACAGAATACCCTGAAGGCATGACCGGAAAGGATGCAATTCGCGTCGGATTAATTGGCTACGGCTATGCCGGAAAGACCTTCCATGCTCCCCTCATCCACTCCGTGCCCGGTCTGGCCCTTACCGTAATCGGCTCCAGCAAGCGAGAGATCGTCGAAGCCAAGTATCCAGGCGTTCTTGTCTCCTGCGCCGAGGCAGTGCCGAACCATCCGGATGTCGATCTCGTGGTCATCGCCAGCCCCAATGAGAGCCACTTCCCTCTCGCCGCCGCCGCCCTGCGCGCCGGGAAAGACGTCGTCATCGACAAGCCCTTCACCGTGACGCTGGCGGAAGCGCGTGCCCTCGCCGAAATCGCGGAGAAGCACACCCGGATCCTGTCGGTTTTTCATAATCGGCGATGGGATAGCGAGGTTCGTGCCACGAAGGCGATTTTAGAAACCGGCGTGCTCGGCAAAGTATCCCACTACGAGTCGCACATGGACCGTTTCCGGCCGTTCGTGCGTCAGCGCTGGCGCGAAAATCCGGGCCCCGGCGCGGGATTGTGGTACGACCTGGGGCCCCATCTGATCGATCAGGCGTTGTATCTCTTCGGGCTTCCCCAGGCGGTGAACGCAAGCTTCGGAACCCTGCGCCAGGGAGGATTGACCGAGGATTGGGCCCATGTGCTGCTCATCTACAGCCAGATGCGGGTCATCCTCCATGCATCCCTGCTGGTCTCGGGCGGAGGTCCGCGCTCCCTGCTTCACGGCGCCCAAGCGAGTTGGGCGAAGTTCGGCGCGGATGTGCAGGAGCGCCAGCTGATGAGCGGAATGCTCCCTGACGATCCGGCCTTTGGCCATGACCCCACTCCCTCGATCGTCTACGACGGAGCAAGCGGAAGCCAGACGGAACTGCCTTCACCGCGAGGCAACCAGCGGGAATATTACATCGGGATCCGGGACGCGCTTCTTGGCAAAGCTCCGGTGCCCGTTCCCTTGCAAGATGCCGTCGCCGGCATGGCGATTCTAGAAACGTCCTTTCGCTCGGGAGCCCGGGGGCAGGTTTTGCCCCTCCCTCTGACCGCACAAGAGAGCGCCGCATGGAAGCAAGCATGAAGTCCGGCATGAGAGTCCATCTCATTTTTGAGCGGAGCCCCCAAGTGTGAACCGAAACGTCGCACCCTTATCGACCGCGCCGTCCGCCCAGACGCGTCCCCCATGCCTGGACACGACCCGCCGGACGGTCGCAAGCCCCACCGGTTCCGGTGAATTCATTCTGTTTGTGGAGTCTCCGGAAAGGAAGAAAGATCTGATCGCTCAACGCCGGATCGAATCCCGCTCCGTTGTCATGCACAAAGTACACAACCTCTCCGCCCGCCGTCGTGGAACCGAACTCGATGCGCGCTGTCTCGCTGCGTGAAGTATATTTCCAGGCATTCCGGACGAGATTGTCGAGCGCTACCTCCATGAGCCCCGCATCCGCCTCTGCGGGGTTCACTTTGGCGATGCGGAAGTCCACTCTGCGCAACGGATCGGCACGCCGCAGATCCTCGGCGATGCGCGTCACGATGGCGGTCAAATCAACAGATTCCTTCCGGAGCGGAACAGTTTCCGCCTTGGAAAGATTGAGCAGATCGTCGATGAGCCGCGCCATAGCGCTGGTGCAGTCACGTATCTGCTGAAGCTGCCCGCGGCACTCCGCAACCGGCCGCTGGTCATCCAAATTCTCGATCACGTAAACAAGCCCCATGATGGTTTCGACCGGGCCGCGCAGGTCATGCGCCACCGTATAAGAGAATGCCTCCAGCTCCTGATTGGCGGCGACGAGGGCGGCTGTGCGGTCCTGCACGCGCTCTTCAAGATCGTCGCGCGACCGCTGCAGGGCAAGATCGCGGTCGTGAATCTGCACCAGCATCTGATTGAATGCCCGGAAAAGTACTTCAATTTCATCCGGACCGGAAGCCGATACCGCCCTCACGGAATAATCCTGCTCACGCGAGACCCGCTCTGCCGTATCCGCCAGCGCCATGATCGGACGCGCAACCAGCCTTCGCGCCTTCCCGCTTACAATCAGCGCAGCCCCGAAGCAGACAACGAGGATCAGAGCCGAAATCAGCGCATACTTGCGTATCTGCTGCCCTGTCTCCATCAGGCGGGCGGCCACGTAAACCATTCCTATATTTTTGTTGTCGAAGACGATCCGGTGCGCCAGCCACACCTGCGATCCGCTCACGCGATAATCATCGTCCCTGCCCGCCGCCACCGGCAGCCTTTCCGGCATCGGAGCATCGCCCGATCGGCGATATTGAGCGAAGATGCTCCCATCCTGCTTCACAAGCAGAGCGGACTCCACATCGGGAGATTGGCCGAGCGCTCCAAGCGTAAGAGTGGCGTTGTGAGGATCGTCGAACAACATCGCGGATACGCTGTTCTCTCCCACAATCTGTGCGCTCGTTTCGAGATTCCTCACCAGGTTCTGCCTGAATATGAGCAGGTCGTAAGAAAAGAACGCCAATACTGCCAGAATGAGAACGACTCCGCTGACCGCCAGATTCATCCAGAGCAGGCTGCGGGAAATCGAGGACGAGCGCCGCTTCATTTCCCTCCCCCTATTCCCGGAGTGCCGACGACTTTCACCGCCACCTTCAGCAGCTCTGAGCTCAGCTGCAATCCATTTTGATTGGCGGTCTTGAGATTGACCGCGAAACGGACGTGATCGTCGTCTGCCACGAATTGGATCGTGCCCCCTCGAGCAAGAAAATCCTTCGTGTCGCTCACGGTCAGTACCGGCTTGCCATTGGTGGCGGCAAGATAAGCCTGAAGCCGCGCTGTGCTTCCCCGGCCAAGAAAAAGAATGGAGCAATCTCCCGAGTCCGCAACGCGATCGACCGATTTCACACTCAACAAATGGCCGCCGGCCTGTTCTCCGGCCGCAAGCTGCGCCAGACCCTGCTCAACTTTTTCCTGTCCTGCCACGCAGAGAACGAGTGCGCCAGTTTCATTGGGAGACGGCCAGCGGACAAACTTTCCGAAGTTGTAAAGATAAGCGGCTTCCACCTGATCCTGGGTCGGCTGCTCCTGAATCTCACCGTTCTGGAAACCGTACATCTCGACAGTGGCTGTGACGAGCGCCAGCACGGTCGCAACGGCCAGGAAAAAAGACGACAGCCTCTTGCGAACCTGTCTGCGCAACGGGTGGCCGCCTCCAGGCTGCGCCGCAGAGCCGCCGGTGAAACGCTGCCCCTTGAAAACCCGTCGTGAGAGGCTCGCAGCAGATTGCCTCTGTTCTCCTCTCATGAAGAACCCCTGTGTTCGCGTGATGCCGCGGAATCTCATCATCTTCCTTGCACTTTTGTGGCAGTTTAAACAATACCTCTCAGGAAACGCCGTTTTCGATGGAAAATGTTTCGAGCAGAAGAGTCGATCACACGGTTGCTTGGGATCGTATTCGGAAATCGGAGCCAGAGCGGTCTGGTGCTCATCGCTCGTGCCCCACTGCAAACGCTCGCGGAAGAAGATCTGGCGAAAGAATTCTTTCCTGTTCAGCCGGATGGAGTGAGCGTTTAGAAACGAGGACAGGAAAAATCTCGCTCTGCACAAAAAATTCGCTGTCAGGCAACCCGTCGTCAAAATTCGGCTTCTGAACTTCTGTTTTCTCTTGATTCCTGACACTCTCCGAGGCCACAAATCATCCCACGTGCACAAAGTTAAGGCTTACGTATGCCAATTCGGAGCGGGATCGCCGGCAAAGACCATGCTTACTCCGGTAACCGCCGCTCTGCAGGTTCTTCTCTGCACCGCGGCGTGGTTCCGCCATCGCTCCTTTCTGCTCGCCTTTTTCGTTGCCTTAGCGACTGCGAACGCTCGTGCGGCCGGCGTTCAGACTTCCATCCCGGCCGCTGCCAACGACAAAGGCGATGTCGAGAGGCTGCGCACTCTCAGCCTGGAGCAGCTCGGCAATATTAAAGTCACGACCTACGACAAAACCTCCACTGAAATTTGGAACACGCCCGCGGCCATCTACGTCCTGACGCGCGACGATCTCCTCCGCTCTGGTGTCACTTCAATCGCTGACGCTCTCCGGCTCGTGCCGGGTGTCGAAGTCGGCCGTATGGCCTCCAATTACTGGGCGATTGGCATTCGCGGCCTCCAGAACAACTTCTCGAAGTCCGTCCTTGTTCTCGTCGACGGCCGCAGTCTCTATACGCCGCTTTTCGCCGGCACGTACTGGGACGTCCTGGACATGCCTCTCCGTGACATTGAACGGATCGAAGTCATTCGCGGTCCCGGGGGTACCATCTGGGGTCCAAATGCCGGCAACGGCGTGATCAACATCGTCACCCGCACCGCCAGCCAGACGCAGGGTGTCATGGCCGATGGCCTGGCCGGCAATCAGGACCGCACGATCGATGATCTGCAGGTCGGTTCCACCGCCCGTCGCATCCACTACCGCCTCTATGGGCGCGGTTTCGAGCGTGCTGCCGAATACCACTACGACGGCATCAACGACGACGCCTGGCATCAGGAACGAATCGGCTTCCGTGCCGATCAGGATTCCGGGCCCAACACCTGGTTCCTCGAAGGTGATTCGTACCGCGGCAACTCTCCGCGTATCCTCGGCGCTGCGCCTTACAACGACGAAATCTCAGGCGGCAACCTCAACTTCCGATGGGAGCGCAACCAGCCCACCGGCAATGGCCTTTACGTTCAGGCATACTTCGATCGCACACTCCGCACCCACGATCCCCTAGGTGAATCCCGCAACCAGATTCAGCTTGACTTCCTCCAGCACTTTCGCGTTCCCGGTCGCCAGCAAATCAGCTACGGCGGAACGGTCCGCTGGAGCCCCTACCACATCCTGGGCGCCATCCCCACCGACACCATCCTCCCCGCCAAGAACACGGACCACATCCTTACAGCTTTCTTGCAGGATGAAATCCAGCTCCGCCCGAACTTGAGACTTACCGGCGGTTTCAAGCTGGAAGACAACAACTACAGTGGCGCTGACTTTCAGCCTTCCGGCCGCCTTCTCTGGCTCCCCCGGCCGCACCAGGCGCTCTGGGCCGGCATCACCCGCGCCGTCACCACCCCCTCCGATCTCGAGGAGGGCCAATACATCCATGTCGGCGGCCCCAGCGCTTTTATCCAGGTTCTCGGGAACCACGGCTTCATGTCGGAGGATGTCATCGGCTACGAAGCCGGTTATCGCGGCCTCTTCTCCAGCCGCCTTTATGTCGATCTCTCTACCTTCTGGAACCGGTACACGCACCTGCAAAGCTTCAGTGCGCCCTTCACTGTCAGCCCCGCCCCCGGCATAATCGACCTCAACATCGAGTACGAGAACCAGATCTCCGGCTCGACCTCAGGCTTCGAGCTTGCGCCGAGGATCACCCTCACCCGCTTCTGGACTCTCAGCGCCGGCTACTCTTTCCTCAACTCCAGATTCTCCGCCAACGGAGCCACCTCCAACATCAGCTCCAGCGGCTCCGTCGAGACCTATGAACATTCCTCGCCGAGGCACACCGTCTTCGCCCAATCGATGATCGACCTGCCCATCCGCTTCCAGCTCGATCAGATTGTCCGCTACGTCAGCGCCCTTCCCGCTCAAAAGGTCCCTGCCTACGAAACCATGGACCTCCACCTGGCCAAAACTCTCGGCCGCAATTTCACTCTCGAAGCAGTCGGCCAGAACCTCCTCCAGCCTCGCCATGTCGAATGGGGCACCAGTGACCCCACACAGCCCGATGTCGGCATAGAACGTGCCGCTTACCTTCAACTGAACTTCCACATGCCGG
>DATAWF010000232.1:0-9952 GCA_036267335.1 Acidobacteriaceae bacterium | reverse complement strand
GAACGCCTCTCCACAGGGCCAACGACGTTCTCACGCGAACACTTTAGCCCCTGAGGGCTGTTCTTCGAACCACTCCAATTCGCCAAATTGTTCAATGAACTTCAGACTCACCACACTCGCTTGCTGGGGTGGAAAGAATGGCCGCACATAGCAACCATCACCCCCAAATCGGCAGGAGAAACGCTCGAGACCGCGGCGGCAATACAATGAGGCGGTGAGCCAGCGCTTTCTGAACCTCATCCGCAAAGGGGAGACGGCCGAAGTCGCCTCCGCCGCCGAACAAGACCCATCTCTTCTCGCATGCAGAGACGCCCAGGGCGTCTCTGCGCTTTTATTGGCGGTCTATTCGCGCCAGCCGCTGATCCGCGATTACCTGCTGGCGCATCTCTCCGCCATCGATCTCTTCGAGGCCGCTGCAGTGGGTGACGTTGCGCGGCTCGAAACGCTGCTCCGCGAGAGCGCACTCAGGGTCTACGAGACCGGGGCCGATGGATGGGGCGCTCTTCACCTGGCTGCGGCCTTTGGCGGCCCCGCCGCGGTCAGCCTTCTGTTGGAGCACGGAGCCCACGTCCACCAGGTGTCGCGCAATCCCATGCGCAGCCAGCCCCTCCATGCCTGCATCGCCCTGAGCCAGGATGTCGAAATTGCGCGGCTGCTCCTTGCTCAGGGAGCGGACGTGAATGCGGTTCAGGCCGGCGGCTACACCCCGCTGCATCAGGCCGCTGCCGCCGGCCTGCCGGAGCTGGTTCGATTGCTGCTCGATGCCGGAGCCGATCCAGGCAAGCTCTGCGACCAGGGAAAGACCCCCGGAGACTATGCGCGCGAGCGCGGCCATGCCACGACGCTGCAGCTTTTAGCTTCTAGCCTTTAGCCCTTAGCTTTTAGCCTCTAGCTCTTAGCCCCTTAGCATTTAGCCCTTAGGAACTTGTTGAAATACTCTGGCTTTGTAACAGGGCACGACTTTGCGGACACCGCGACCCCAGCGGGTTCTTTCTCCCTTGCGGTATCCGCTTTAGTCGTGCCGAAAATGCCGCAAAATCAACGTGGGCTTTAGCCCCTGAAAGCTGGAACTTAGCTTCGAGTGTGTTTTTCAACAAGTTCCTAGCCTGAATTTCTCACAGAGTGTAGCCAAAACTGTCATCCCGAGCGCAGCATGACGATTTTTGTCATGCGGAGTCGAGGGATCTGCTTTTGGGCTAGCTAGAGCCCTTAACTTTTAGCTGGGAACCACCATCACTGACCGCTGACCCGCTGCTTTCAAGCTAGAAGCTAACGGCCAGAAGCTACCGGCTATTCGTACGCCAGCGCTTCCACCGGATCCTTTTGCGCCGCTTTGAAGGCCGGATAGCTGGAACCGATGAGAGCGCCAAAAAACGCGATAAGAACCGCGTACGCGATCCACCCCCGGGTCATGAGAAACATCTGGGTAGGGAAACGCACGTGCACAAATACCTTGATCGCGAAGGTTAGCCCAATGCCGAGGAGGATGCCGGCCACGGCCAGCAACGCAGTCTCCCGCAGCACGACATTCATGATGTAGAACCGGGAAGCGCCGAGCGATTTAAGAATGCCGATCTCCCGCGTCCGTTCGAGTACCGCTGTATACATCGCTTGAAAGATCACCAGAAAGCCCACCACCACTGCGATCCCAATGACGATGTTCAACCCGATGTTGAATCCGGGCAGGTGTTCCGGAGTGAGCTGGCTGAGAAAATCCTGGATCGTCTGCGCCTGATATTGCGAGAGTCCGGGGGTATTGTGGATCTCCTGTTGGATCAGAGACTCATTGGCCGGGTTGTCACTCTTGAGAAAGAAGAGGCTGGCGTTGTTCTCCGAGCCCAGCATCGCGCCCAGCGTCTTGATCGGCAGAAACTTCCGGCCCCCCTTGCCGTGTTCGACGATGCCGCAGACGCGGAAGGTGTGATTCAGGATCGAGATGCTGTCGCCGACGTGGTAGCCCTTGTCGCTGCGCGCCACGAAATCGTCGATGATGGCATCGTTGGGCTGCTGGAACGGCCCTCCGGAGAGAAAGACAAAGGGCCGCAGTGCGTTGAAGCTGGCGTAGTCGATCCCCCAGATGGTTTCCACCGAGCTCTCGGTGGAGATTTGCTGGATGGCGGGAGCGGCGACTGCGACGTGAGGAAGTTTGGCGAGGACGTCCGCGATCTTGGCCGGGACCGGAGCGCCGCTGACGCCGCTCAGAAAGCTTTGATTGGGGGGACGCACGATCAGGTCGGCGCCGATTCCGCTATTCAGCGTCCTCGAGCCCTGCAACATGCCCATCATGATGGCGACAATCGACAGAATCATGACCACTTCGATTGCCACCGCAAGCATGCTGATCGCTGAGCGTAGGGGCCGGTGCAGCAGATTGCCAATCACCATCCGGTTCATCGCTAAAGTGTATCGCTTGAAAGAGCTTCTAGCTTTTAGCCCTCTTTCAGCCCCTATTTCTTTGCTTTTGCTAGAAGCCAAAAGCCAGCAGCTAAAAGCTAGCTGTCTTTTGCTAGAAGCCAAAAGCTAGGAGCTAAAAGCTAGCTGTTTCTCCCACCCTTAGGGGATAGACTGCTTCCCGATTCGGAATTTCACTCATGGTGTGCACCGGAACCTGGGGCTGTTAACTCGGCGGGTGCTGTAATTCGCACAAAGCAAACGGCGGGCTGTTTTGCTTTTGACCGCGGAAAACCGGCGCTTTAAGGTAAGTGCAATGTGGGAAATAGTGACGGGGGCGCTGTTTCCGGCCGTGAGAATGGATATGGCTGGTGGGGTTCTATGAACGGATTCGGCGAAGGATTGCGAAAAGAGCGGGAAGCCCGTGGGGTAGCCCTTCAAACGATCACCGATGTGACCAAGATTGCCGATCGCCATCTTCGGGCCCTGGAACAAGAGGAGTTCAGGTCCCTCCCCGGCGGCGTCTTCAACAAAGGCATTGTGCGCGGATATGCGCGTGTGGTCGGCCTGAACGAAGAGGAGTGGGTCGATCGGTACGTCTCCGCCTCCCAGTCGAGCAGCGGCGCGGACCAGGACGACGACTGGGTGCAGTTTGCGGAAAACACAAGCCGCTCCCGAAAGGCTTCGGAGGGCGCCCGCCCTGAGATGCGCCTCCGCTGGGCAGGCGTGCTGCTTTTACTGGTTGTGCTGGCCGGATTTAGTTGGTTCGTCTGGAGCTACGTGCGCGCCAAGGTCGTTTCAAACAACATCATGATCCCACCGGCGATGCAGCAAACAACCGCCGCAACCTCGGCTCCCACCGGCCCCTGACCGGCTCTTGAGCCGTCGTTAGACCCAGCTTGCAAAATCGGCCTTCCGGGCGAAATTTTCGCCCCTGGGGCTGTGCCGAGTTCACCCGTCGATCAGGTGAAAGCACTTTCGGAAATGGTACAGACCGAAGCCGCGGGTCCTAGAGTGGATTTTTGAGTGGATTTTTTCTCAGAAAATCCACCTGATCGGGCCTCCAAGAGTCGGAGTATTTCCGGAAATGCCTTAGACCCGCCCCCCTCCCCTCTGTTAACGTTTTATGAGCGAAACATGTCCGCAGCGTTGCCGCGGAGGAGGATTCCGTATTGCCAGTACGCGACAAGCTTCTCTTCACTTCCGAGTCCGTTACCGAAGGTCATCCTGACAAAATTGCCGACCAGATTTCCGACGCGATTCTCGATTCGTGCCTGGAACAGGATCCGTTAAGCCGCGTCGCTTGCGAAACGCTGACGGCAACCGGTCTGGTCGTAATTGCCGGTGAAATCACGACCAAGGCCTACGTCGATTTTCAAGCGCTGGTGCGGGGCGTGGTCGCCTCGATCGGCTATGACAATGCCCTTTACGGCTTCGACTCGAATACCTGCGCCGTGATTTCGAGCATCAACAAGCAGTCGGGCGACATCGCGATGGGCGTGGACACGGGCGGCGCCGGCGACCAGGGCATGATGTTCGGCTATGCCACCAACGAGAACGAAGAGTTGATGCCGACCCCGATCTCGCTCGCGCACAAACTTACCCGCCGGCTGACAGAGGTGCGCAAAAGCGGTCTGCTTGGCTACCTTCGCCCCGATGGCAAGAGCCAGGTGACGGTGGAGTACGACGAGGACCAGAATCCAATCCGCATTGATGCCGTCGTCGTCTCTACCCAGCATGCCGACACCATCTCGACCGAGCAGCTGCGAGCCGACATTCTCAAGCACGTGATTCAGGCGACGCTGCCGGCGAAGCTCCTCGATGCCGACACCAAGTACCACATCAATCCAACCGGACGCTTCGTGATCGGCGGCCCCATGGGCGATACCGGCCTGACCGGCCGCAAGATCATCGTCGATAGCTACGGCGGCATGGGACGGCATGGCGGAGGCGCCTTCAGTGGCAAGGATCCGACAAAGGTCGACCGCTCCGCCGCCTACATGGCCCGCTACATCGCAAAGAACATTGTCGCCGCCGGCCTTGCCAAGCGTTGCGAGGTGCAGTTGGCGTATGCCATCGGCGTCGCCGAACCGGTGAGCGTACTGGTCGATACCTTCGGCACCGGAACCCTCGATGCATCCACGCTACAGCGGCTGGTGCGCGCCAATTTCGAGCTCACCCCCAAGGGCATCATTGAAAGCCTGAAGCTGCGTCGCCCCATTTACCGCAAGACCGCAGCCTACGGTCACTTTGGCCGCAACGACCCGGACTTTTCCTGGGAAGCGACCGACAAGGCCAAAACATTGCGCGAGCAGGCCGCGGAGGCCGCTCTGCCAGTGGGCGCGGCCCGATAGCACAATAGGTCCGCAGAAGAACGGCGGTGGCAGAGTTCTTCCTGCCTTTTGCTCGTGGCGCGGTTGGTAGTTCTTCTTCCGTTCCACGGGCGTTGCCGCCTGATGCGCTGGCCGGATTTGCCGGGACGGCGCACACTCGAATTCGTTCCAATTTTGAAGGATAGGTGATTTATGGCAACCGCGACCTCGAGCCGCATCGCTTCCGATCTTCCCTACAAAGTAGCCGACATGTCCCTCGCCTCTTGGGGGCGGAAGGAGATTTCAATCGCCGAGCACGAGATGCCGGGATTGATGTCGATTCGCCGCAAGCACGCGTCCTCCCGGCCGCTGGAAGGCATCAGGATCACCGGGTCGCTGCACATGACCATCCAGACGGCTGTGCTCATCGAGACATTGGTCGATCTGGGGGCGGACGTGCGCTGGGCAAGCTGCAACATTTTTTCCACCCAGGACCACGCTGCGGCGGCCATTGCCGCAGCCGGCGTTCCGGTCTTCGCCTGGAAGGGGGAAACGCTCGAAGAGTATTGGTGGTGCACCTATCAGGCGCTTTCGCATGCCAACGGCAAAGGCCCGCAATTGGTCGTCGATGACGGCGGCGATGTCACTCTCCTCATTCACAAAGGCTACGAATACGAGGAAGGCGACCGTTGGGTCGACACCGCTTCGTCGAACCGCGAAGAGCAGGTCATCAAGGACCTCTTGAAGCGGGTGCATGCGGAAAATCCGCAGCATTGGCATCAACTGGCCAAAGAGTGGCGGGGAGTCTCCGAAGAGACGACCACCGGCGTTCACCGGCTCTACAAGATGAAGGAGCAGGGCAAGCTGCTGGTCCCGGCCATCAACGTCAACGATTCGGTGACCAAGTCGAAATTCGACAACCTCTACGGCTGCCGTGAATCCTTGGCCGACGGCATCAAGCGCGCGACCGACGTGATGATGGGCGGCAAGATCGCTGTCGTCTGCGGCTACGGCGATGTGGGCAAGGGCTCGGCCCATTCGCTGCGCGGAATGGGAGCGCGTGTCGTCGTGACCGAAATCGATCCCATCAATGCCCTGCAGGCGGCGATGGAAGGCTTTGAAGTCACAACCCTCGAAGAGACCCTCGGCCGCGGCGACATTTATGTCACCTGCACCGGCAATCTCGATGTCATCACTCTGGAGCACATGGAGCGGATGAAGGACCAGGCCATCGTCTGCAACATCGGCCACTTCGACAACGAGATCCAGATGGATCGCCTGAATGCCGCTCAAGGGGTCGAAAAAGTGAACGTCAAGCCTCAGGTGGATCAGTACGACTTTCCCGCTGCCAAAGGCGCTCCGGCACACAGCATCTTTGTTCTGGCCGAAGGACGCCTGGTGAATTTGGGCTGCGCTACCGGCCATCCCAGCTTTGTGATGAGCAACAGCTTTTCCAACCAAACGCTGGCGCAACTCGACCTTTGGCAGAACCGCGACACCTACAAGGCCGATGTCTACACGCTGCCCAAAAAACTCGATGAAGAGGTCGCTCGCCTGCATCTTGAAAAGATCGGCGTCAAATTGACCACGCTCACGCCCGCCCAGGCCGGCTACCTCGGTGTTTCCGTCGAAGGCCCCTACAAATCGGAACACTACCGCTACTGAGCGGGGGGAAACCGGCCAGTCAGCCGGTCAGCGAGTCGCAAGTTAGCCCCGATGCAGTCTTCGCGGGCAAGCGGCGATCAGAGCGCTCAAAAAATTGAGCGCTCAAAAATTGCCATTGCGACTCGCCATTGCGGCTCCCGCCCTTTCGTGCGAAATGCAGAAACGCAAAGGCTCGCCCAGGGCCGTCTCGCTAGCCTCCATTTCTCACACTGTCAGTCAACCTTGTCATCTCGACCGAAGCATGAGAGCTTGCTCTCATGCGAAGCGGAGAGATCCGCTTTTGTTTCTCTTTCTGTCATTCCCGTAGGGAATCTGCTACCCTGCCGCATCGATCGTGCACCTTACCTCCGTCATGCTGGAGGACCCGAGCGTCGGCTAGGGGACGAAGGACCCCTGTATTTGCGAGCCGAGAGTGTCCGCAGAGGCCGGCACTTGGCTGACCTGCTGACTCGCCTAAACTGCTCTTTGGCAAAATTTGGCAATTTTTGCCAACCCCGCGCCTGGGTGTTTTTTCGCATTTGGCGGGAAATCGACGTGCTATTACCTGTAAGTTAATAGCAAGAAGCGAATCAAAAATTTTAATCCGCGAAATCAGTCAAAATTGATCCTTCCGGCAACGGATCGCCGCGCAAAACTTCTTCAGCGGAACTTAAGCTTCGGGCCGCAAGCTAAGACCGGGGTAGGGAGCTCACAACGCTTGGTTCGTCTTTTCATTCTGGCTTTCTTGGCGCTTGCCGCCGCACAAGCAAATGCGCAGGACAATTACGAAATTCAGGTTTACGGATCCGACACCGTAGCTCCCCGCACCACCATGCTCGAGTTGCATAGCAACTTCACCGCCGACGGCTCCAAGGCCGTGCCAGGGTCTCCATACGCCGCCGACGGCACCTATCCCACCAATCATGTGGAACACGAAACCATCGAAATTACCCAAGGCGTGAATGACTGGTCGGAGGTAGGCTTCTACATTTTCACGAGCGAGCGCAACGGACAGGGAGTGCAGTGGGTGGGCGACCACCTGCGGCCGCGCGTCCGTGTACCCGACCGGTGGCACTGGCCTGTCGGCGTGAGCCTGTCGACGGAAATCGGATACCAGAGGCGCGCCTTCTCGACCGATACCTGGACCTGGGAGATTCGGCCGATTGTGGACAAGCAGATCGGCCGCTGGTACCTCGCGCTCAATCCCGCGCTCGAGAGGTCCTTTCACGGAACCAGCGTGAATCAGGGCGTCGGTTTTTCGCCCAACGCCAAGGTCAGCTATGACTTCAATAAATATGTCTCGGGCGGCCTCGAGTATTATGCCTCGTACGGAAAAATCGGCGACTTTCTTCCTTTGCACGACCAGCAGCAGCAATTTTTCCCTGCGGTTGATCTGAACGTTTCGCCGGATTGGGAGATCAACTTCGGCGTGGGAGTCGGGCCGACAGCGGGCACCGATCATCTGATCGTCAAGGGCATCTTGGGCCGCCGCTTCGATTGGACCCACCATCGCGTGGGCTCGTCGGATAGCGTGCAGTAGGGAGACGGGATGAATCGCCGCAAATTCCTGGCTGGAGCAAGTGCGGTAGCGCTGGCGCGGGGCGGTTTTTCTCAAGCTCCGGCGTGGGCGCAGGCCGCGGCCGACGTGACCCTGGAGATTGCTCCTCTCAAGCTCGAGATCGCTCCCAAAAAAATAGTCGATACGATTGCATACAACGGCCGTGTGCCCGGACCTCTCATCCGCTGGCCCGAGAACAAGCCCATCTCGATCGATGTCCTCAACCGCACGGCAGCGCCGGAGGTAGTTCATTGGCACGGGCAGTGGCTATCGTCCGAAATGGACGGCGCGATGGAAGAAGGCTCGCCGGCGATTGCGCCAGGCGGCCGCTTTCGCTATCAGTTTTCTCCACGCCCTGCGGGATTCCGCTGGTATCACACCCACACCTTTGCCGGCCACGATCTGAAGCGCGCTCTCTATACTGGACAGTTCGGCTGCTTCTACGTCGAGCCCGCGCAGAATCCGGGCGCCTACGACCAGGAAGTGTTTCTTACCCTGCATGACTGGAATGCATCCATGGGTGGCGGCGGCGACGGATCGATGGACGCGTTCTACGACTACGCGACGATCAACGATCGCATGCTGGGCAGCGGCGAGCCGATCCGTGTGCGCGAAGGCCAGCGTGTGCTCTTCCACATCGTCAATGCAAGCGCTACGGTGACGCATTGGCTGGCCCTTGCCGGCCATCCCTTCAAAGTTGTTTCGATGGATGGCAACCCGGTGCCCTCGCCGCGCACGGTTTCGGCCTTCCGCCTCGCTCCGGCGGAGCGTATCGACGGCGTCGTCGAGATGAACCATCCCGGTGTGTGGATTCTAGGCGAAGCCCGGGAGGAGATCCGCAAGATGGGCATGGGCATCGTTGTCGAGTACGCCGGCCGCGAGGAATCTCCTCAGTGGATCGAGCCTGCGGAAACGCTCTGGGATTATCTCCCCTTCGCCCTGCCTCAAGCTGCGCCGCAAACACCCGATCTTCGCATCCCTTTGGTCTTCGAATCCAAATTCCGCGGCCATGGCGAATTCGACTATTGGCAGATCAATGGAAAATCCTTTCCCAACACCGATACGATCACGCTCGAGCCAGGCAAACGCTACCGCCTGGCGATGACCAACAAAAGCAGTGACGATCACCCCGTCCACCTTCACCGCCATACCTTCGAAGTCACGAGCTTGGAGGGGAGGCCGCTCTCCGGTTTGTTGAAAGATGTCATCGTAGTCAAAGCGAACAGTACGGCCGAAGTTGATTTCACTGCGGCCAATCCGGGCGCGACGCTCTTTCACTGTCATCAGCAAAGCCACATGGACTTCGGCTTCATGATGCTCTTCCGCTATGCGTAGCATCGGGGGAATGAACTCGCGTCCCGATAGGACGAAGCTGACTTGCGGAGCAGGCGTTACTTCGGTTGAACAGGCGGTGCAGGCGCAGGCTGCGGCTCGGAGGCGGGGATTCCCTGGGATAGCCGGCCCTTCTTGAAGACCTTGCGCGCTATGTCGGGCCAGAATTCATCTGCGAGCCCTCCCAGCGTTCCTTCTCCGGTGACGGTGAGGCCTCGCTCGATCGTCAAGCTGGCGCCGCGATCGGCAGCAGGATAGTAGGCGTTCGAAATGCCGCCCGCGATCAGGTTGCCGAAGACGTTCGAGTAATTCGGTCCCCATTTGCCATTGTCGTTTTTGCACCAAACCGTTGTGGAGATCGCGTAAAGGATGCGGCGCTTGATGGTATGGCTTTCCCCCATGCGGAAATAGCGCGGGTCCTGCTTGAGAAGCGCCGGCAGCAGCGCGTTGCCGATCATGGTGCCGTCGAAGCTGTCCGCGTACGACGCGCCGAGGTATTTGGCATAGCCCTCGGGCCCGTTTCCATAGGCGGGATAGCTGCGCTCGGCCATATTCAATCCCCCGTCGAGAGCCGCGATCACGAAGGTTGCCGGATCGATTGCTGCGCGAAACGCCAGACGGATCTTCTGGCCTGCCTTAAGCGGAGGAGCGTTCCTGTCAAACGAGGTGTTGAAATTGGGCAGGACGCCCAGAATTCTCTGTTTCTCTGCTGCCT
>DATAWF010000231.1:0-8351 GCA_036267335.1 Acidobacteriaceae bacterium | reverse complement strand
GCCGGTCCCATATTTCTTCACCGCATCGACGGCCGCATTGGTAATGCGCGGATCGCCGATCAATCCCAGGTAATCATAGGAGGACAGCATCAGCATGGTGTGGCCGTCCGCTTGCACTTCGGGGCCCGTTTTCCCTTCAAGAGGGATCTGGAAGGGATAGGCGTCCACTCCGCAGGCGAAGGCTGTGGCTTCGAAGAGCCGGCGGCCGCGGGCATCGATCAGGTCGTGTTTGCGGAATTTCCAGCTTTTTGCCTCAGAGAAGTAGCCCCGAAAGACTTCGCCTGACGATGAAGGAAATCTCAGAGTTTTCTCTTGAATTGCTTTGGCTTCAGTAGAGGTGTCCATCTGTGTTTGTGAATATAGTCGACCCGACGGGGCTTGGGAAGCACAGAGATGGGCCTTTTCGGGCCCGGAGTGCTTTGGAGTTACAACTCTGGTGGAAGCGCACTCTTCCTAGAAAAGAGCCATTTTTAGATTGCGAGAGCCCGGAAAGGCTTTGCAGACGTCCCAACCTGGGCAACTGGTTGTTCACCAATGGGTTGTACGGCCCTTGGATCGAACTTGGCTTATTTGGTCCCGGGCCGTCGGCAACCCTTCATTGTTCCTGCCCGCGGTTCGAAGTATCGTGAAAGGATCCCCCCGTTCCAGCTATGGCCGACCGTCCCACAACCGGGAATCAATCATTTCAAGACCTCAAGGTCTTTCACGAAGTCGCGCGGGCGTTGACCTCTTCGCTCGACCTCGATTCAATTCTGGGCGCCATCATGCAGCAGATGGAGCAGTTTTTCGCGCCGGAGGCCTGGTCTCTTTTAATCGTGGATGAACAGCAAAAGAATCTCTATTACGCGGTGGCGGCTGGAAAATCCGCGAGCCGGCTGAGCGACGTGCGTATCGCGATCGGTGAGGGTATCGCGGGCTGGGTGGCCGAGCACGGTGAATCTCTGATTGTGCCGGAAACGGTCAGAGACCGCCGCTTTCCCATGTCGGGAGAGAACACAGGCTCTTCTCCGGTCAGGTCTGTCATCTGCATCCCGCTGCGCTGGCGGCAGCGCACTCTCGGCGTGATCGAGCTGCTGAACTATCGCGTCACCAGCCTCACCGACTACACGATCGGCTTCCTCCATGTGCTCTGCGACTACGCGGCAATCGCGGTTCAAAATGCCCGCTCGATCGAGCGCATTCAAGAGCTGACGATTACCGACGACTGTACCGGTTTGTACAACTCGCGCCATCTGGCCTCCGTACTCGACGCCGAGACCGAGCGGTCGCGGCGGTTTCACTTGCCCTACAGCCTCGTTTTTATGGATTTGGACCGCTTCAAGCAGGTGAATGACCGGCATGGCCATCTGGTGGGTAGTTGGTTGTTAGGCAAGGTCGCTCAGACCGTCAGGCAAAATATCCGCGGCGTCGATTCCGCCTTCCGCTATGGCGGAGATGAGTTCATTGTTTTACTGCCGCAAACCGGCAAGGACGCCGCGCTCGAAGTGACCCAGCGGCTGATGCGCGCGATTCGCCAGACCCGGTACCGGCGGCCAGAGCCCGAATCATTGGAGTTAAGCGTAAGCGCCAGCTTCGGCCTCGCCAGCTATCCCGACGACGGCTCCGCCCCGCAGGAGATCATCCGCGCGGCCGACGAGATGATGTATCTCGTCAAGAACCATTCTCGCGACAGCATCGCGGTGGCTCAGCGAGGCCGCATCGTCGCTTAGAGCATTTCTCCGATCGGTATACCCCGAAGCTGCGACAGCCTACGCGGCTTTTCACCAAGAAAAGCCGCACTCCTCAGACCTTGGTGGTGCATAGAGCGGTTCTGGTGTATCCCGGGAAGATGCCACGAACGCAGCTTTCTGCCAAAGAAAGCTGCTCATCTCCGATCTCCTCCCGGCCATAGCAATAGGAGAAATGCTCTCGATCTCCCGGCCGCATTCTTCTCAAACAATTTTTATTTTGGAAATGTGCGCCAGTCTGCTGCCCGGTTGGCTGCGGGGAGGCGCCTCGCCGGGTGGCGAAGAACCGCTGCCTCATAACCGCTCTCGCCAAGTCACAGGAAAAGTGAAAACGCTCTAATATAGAGCCTGTTATAGAGCCTGTCCTTTTTGCAGGGCGCGTCACGCAAAGACTATGAGCAACGAATCCTCACGGCGTATTCGCATGGGCATGGCCGGAGGCGGTCCCGGCTCGTTTATCGGCCCGGTCCACCGTATGGCCGCGGAGCTTGATGGACAGATCGAGCTGGTGGCCGGTTCCTTCAGTCACGATCCGGAAAAGTCCAAGCAGGCGGGACGTTCGTATGGCATCGCAAGCGATCGCGTGTACGGCAGCTACCAGGAGATGATCGAGCGCGAGCGTGGGCGCGGCGATGCGGTCGATTTCATCTGCATTGTCACTCCCAATCATCTTCATCTGCCGATCGCCGCAGTCGCCCTCGAACATCGCTTTCATGTGGTGAGCGACAAGCCGGCTACCGCAACCCTCGAAGAGGCGCTGGAGCTCGAAGACCTGGTGCACCGGTCTGGTCAGCTTTTCGCGCTCACCCATACGTATACCGGCTATCCGCTGGTGCGCGAGGCGCGGCAGATCGTGCGCAGCGGTTCTCTGGGAGCGATTCGCAAGGCGGTTGTCGAGTACAGCCAGGGCTGGCTGAGCGAGGCGCTGGAAAAGACCGGCCACAAGCAGGCCGGATGGCGCTCCGATCCGCAACAGGGCGGCAAGGGCGGCGCAATCGCCGACATCGGGGTCCATGCCTTCAACTTGCTTGAGTATGTCAGCGGATTGAAGGTTGCCGAAATCTCGGCCTCTTTGTCGACCTTGGTGGCCGGCCGGGCCCTGGATGACGATTGCAACGTGCTTCTCCGCCTGGAGAACGGTGCTCCCGGGGTGATGGTCGTCTCCCAGATTTCCGCCGGGGAGCGCAACAACCTCCAACTGCATCTTTACGGCGAGAACGGAGGCCTGCACTGGGCGCAGGAGAACCCCAACCGTCTGGAGCTGCAATGGCTGCACAAGCCAAGCGAGACCTTGCACGCGGCTGGCGAATATCTTGCGGAGCCTGTGCGCCGGGCGACTCGGCTGCCGGGCGGCCACCCCGAGGGCTTTATCGAAGCCTTTGCCAATATCTATCGTGACTTTGCGGCTGCCGTGCGGGCCCGGTGGACCGATCCTGCCGCCGCCTTGAGCGACCGCGTGCCGGGCATTCGCGACGGCGTGCGGGGAATGGCCTTTATCGAACGGGCGATTGAAAACAGCCGCGCCCGCAACGGATGGGCGCCGCTGGCAGATTGACGCCTCAATATCGACCGATCGGTAATTGGGGCCTGTTCGCCCTGATAGTGCTAACAGGCCCTAGAGAGAGGAATGCGTTCCATGAAGACTGTTCAAGGCCCGGCCATTTTTTTGGCTCAATTCGCTGCCGATCACGAGCCATTCAACACGCTGCCTAAGATTGCAGCATGGGCGGCGAGCCTGGGATTCACCGCGGTGCAAATTCCCTCCTGGGACCGGCGGCTCTTTGACTTGAAGACCGCGGCTGAAAGCCCGGAATATTGCTCCGAAATCGTCTCCATGCTGCGTGGGCTGGGGCTTGAGATCAGCGAGCTCTCCACCCATCTGCAAGGGCAGTTGGTTGCCACCCACCCGGCCTACGAAACCCTCTTTCAGGATTTCGCGCCGCAAGAGTTGCGGGGGAAGGGCAAAGAGACGCAGGCATGGGCCACGGAACAACTGATGCTGGCGGCGCGAGCCAGTCGCAATCTGAAGCTTTCCGCGCATGCAAGCTTTTCCGGAGCCCTTGCTTGGCCCTTCGTCTATCCTTGGCCGCAGCGCCCCGCCGGGCTGATTGAGGAAGCCTTCGCCGAACTCGCGCGCCGGTGGACGCCCATTCTGAATGCTTTCGACGAGGCCGGGGTGGACCTCTGCTTCGAACTTCATCCAGGCGAAGATCTGCACGATGGCGTGACCTTCGAGCGATTTCTCGCCGCCGTCCAAGATCATCCCCGAGCCAACATTCTTTACGACCCCAGCCACTTTGTGCTGCAGCAGCTCGACTATCTCGAATTTCTCGATTTCTATCACCAGAGAATTCGGGCCTTCCATGTCAAGGACGCCGAGTTTCGATCCAATGGCCGCTCCGGAGTCTACGGAGGGTATCAGAGCTGGGTGGATCGTCCCGGGCGGTTCCGCTCTCTCGGTGATGGGCAGACCGACTTTCCCGTGATCTTCAGCAAGCTCGCGCAGTATGACTATCCCGGATGGGCAGTGATGGAATGGGAATGCTGCCTGAAGGATGCGGAGACCGGCGCTCGCGAAGGCGCCGTCTTTATCCGCGACCACATCATTCCCGTCGCATCGCGTAGCTTCGACGATTTCGCCGGGGTAAAAGCAGACCGGAGTTTCAATCGCCAGGTCTTGGGACTTTCCGGCTCTTAAGGCATTTTCGGAAATACTGGGAACTGTTGAGGTCCCTATCAGGTGGATCTTTCTTGAGGAAAAATCCCCTCAGGGTCCGTGGCTTCGGTCTATACCATTTCCGAAAATGCTTTAGCGGTTCGCAATTCACCGCCTTTTGCGATCCCGTTGTCTTCGAGACTTGCATGGCCTTTGAACGCCGCGCGCGCAAGCCGTCCGCTCCTCTCGACCAGCTCGAGCTGTACGATTACGCGGTCAAGGCTCTTGGGCGCAGAATGCGCTCTGTCGCGGAGCTCAAGCGCCTGATGCGCGATAAGGTTGAGGCCGGTGAGACCGGCGAACAGAAGATTGCGGCGGTCGTTGCCCGGCTGCAGGAGCATCGTTATTTGGACGACGCTGCGTTCGCCGCCGCCTACACCCGTCTTCGCCAGGAGAATGACAGCTTCGGGCGCCGCCGGGTGGAGCTCGAGCTGGGCCGCAGAGGCATCGCCCGCGATCTGGTGGCGCAGACCGTCGAAACGGCTTATCAGGAAAACAACGAAGAGGAACTGGCCCGGCGCTACCTGGCTCGCAAGCGGATTCAAAAGCCGCAAGACCAGAAAGAGACCGCCAGGGTCATGCGGCGGCTCATGGCAGCGGGATTTTCCGTGGCAATCATCTCCAGAATCCTGCGCAATTGGGAGATCGATTTCTCCGAGGACGATCTCCAGCCCTCCCCTGGCTCGCTTGATGGCGAGCCCGGATCCGAAAGCTAGATCTCGAGTCCGGGCCATTGAACGTACCTGCTTCGGCAACGCCGGAGGCAAACCCATGCAGATGTACATTTCCCGCGAGGAAGCTCTACACTGGGACGGGAGCCGTTCCGCTCTCAGGGTGGAACGGGAAAGCTCTCTGCCGATTCAAGGAGCGTCTCTTCGCAGGGAAAAGAAGTCTCTAGGGAAACTCGGAGTTCTCTTCCTGCTTGCAAAACTATGGGTAAGCGCTCAGCCTTCTTTTTGGCGGCCCTCCTGGCCGCAAGCCTGGTCTCTGTCAAGCTCCCGGTCGTTGCGGCCCAAGTCTTGGGCGGCGCAAGCAGTGACAGTTCTAGCTGCTCCTCAGGGCTCTTCTCGCCCGTCGACGGCAGCTGTATCGGTATCGATTCCTCTTCCGGAATGGGTGGATTGGGCTCGGGGCAAAATGGCTATGGGCTAGGCGAGCCAGGCAACGGTGGCCTGAACCAGGGAATGGATTCCGGAATGGGCTCGGGCGGCGGCTATCCGGGCCTTTCCGGCGCCGGTGGCTCGGACCTCTCGCTCCAGCAGCTTGGGCAGCAATACCCCGGCCTCGGGTCTTATGGAAACGCCGGTGCTTCCTCCTCCGGCGCCCAAACCGGCCTTACCATCTCCCGCGCGCAGCAGTTGGCTCTTGCTCAGGAGCGCGATCTGTCTCTTTTGAACAATAGCCCGCCGACAGAGTTCCAGCGTATGGTCCGGAACTCGGTGGGCCAGATGCTGCCGATATACGGTGACACGCTTTTCCGTGTGGTCCCGTCGACCTTCGCTCCCTTGCTGCAGACACCCGTTCCGCCGAATTACGTGCTCGGTCCGGGCGATCAGCTCGTGATTCATATCTGGGGGCAGATCAACTTCAATTCCCAGGTCACCGTGGACCGGACGGGTTCCATCTATTTGCCGGAGGTGGGCGGGGTTCATGTTGCCGGCATTCCTTATTCCGACCTGCAGCAGCATTTGAGCGACGCGCTGTCGCGCATCTACAAGAACTTCAATCTCGAAGTCGAGTTGGGACAGCTTCGCGCGATCCAGATTTTAGTGGTGGGGCAGGCCCGGCGGCCTGGCACCTTCACCCTGAGCTCCCTGAGCACTCTGGTGGATGCGATCTTCGCGACCGGTGGTCCTTCGGTGCAGGGAACGCTGCGCGACATCCAGCTCAAGCGGAACGGCCAGACCATCACCCATTTTGACTTGTACGATCTGTTGATTCGCGGAGACAAATCGAATGACGTGCCGCTGCTCACCGGCGATGTCATCGATATTCCGCCGGTTGGGCCGCAGGTCGCGCTTACCGGGAGCGTCCGCAATCCCGCAATTTACGAGCTGAAAGGGAACACTTCTCTCGGACAGGCTCTCGCATTTGCCGGAGGGCTTTCCCCCACGGCATCGTTGAAGCGGGCTTCTCTCGAACGGATAGATGCCCACCAGAACAGGACCATGGTCAATGTTTCCCTCGAAGGAGCCGGGCTCGAGACCGAGTTGGAACAGGGCGACATCCTGCATGTGCTTCCTATCTCGCCGCAGATTCAGAACTCCGTCACTCTGCGCGGCAACGTGGCCGAGCCGGGGCGTTTCGCCTGGCATCCGGGAATGAAGTTGAGTGAAATTATTCCCGACAGCCAGTCGTTGATTACCAGGGACTATTGGGAGCGGCGGAACCAGTTGGGAATTCCGGCGCCGGAATTCAAGCCTGAATACGCATCCAATCCCGATCTCTTTCCTCGTGTTCCAGAGAACGGCGGACCGGTGCCGGTTGTCCCGGCTACGAATGCGTCGGGCAACACCGCGGCGGGTTCGTCGTCAACGCCGACAACTGTGACCACCGCGGTGCCCGGAGGCGTGGTGCCGGGCACCGTTCTCAATCAAACCAATACACAAAACACCACCCCGGCAAATGCCGCTGGCAACAGCGCGCTCAGCGCCGGTATCGAGACCACCACCCCCGGCTCCAATCCGCCTCGTCCCCCGTTGAATGTCACTCTTCCGGTACCGGAGATTGACTGGTCCTATGCGGTGATTGAACGCATGGATCCTCAGACTCTGACCACCTCGCTCGTCCCCTTCAACCCTGGCAAGCTGGTGCTTGACCATGATCCTTCGCAGGACCTGGAGCTTGAGCCTGGAGATGTGGTCACAATTTTCTCGCAGATGGACATCCGGGTCCCACAGGCGCAACGGACCAAATATGTGCGCCTCGAGGGTGAGTTCAAGCAGGCGGGAATCTATAGCGTTCGTCCGGGCGAGACGCTGCGCGAGCTGGTCGCTCGGGCTGGCGGCCTGACCCCCGATGCCTACCTCTTCGGGTCCGATTTTACCCGGGAATCAACCCGCGTAATTCAGCAGCAGCGGATGGACGACTACGTCCAGCAGTTGGAGCTTGAAATCGATCGGGCAACGGTGTCCTCCGCCGCGGGTGCAATCAATCCGCAAGATGCCGCGGCATCGGCGGGCGAAGCCTCCGCCGCGCAGGCGCTGGTGGCCAGGTTCCGAACCCTGCGTGCTTCCGGGCGAATTGTTCTCAACCTGCCCGCAAATGCCCAGAGCCTCGATGAGATTCCCAACATTCAGCTCGAGGACGGCGACAGTTTTGTGGTCCCCTCGCGTCCCGGCACCGTCAGCGTGGTGGGCGCGGTATACAACGAAAACTCGTTCCTCTACAAACCGGCGCAGTTGGTCAACGGCTATTTGCGTCTTGCCGGCGGCGCCAACAAGAATGCTGACGACAAACAGGCATTCATCATCCGCGCCGACGGATCGGTTGTCAGCAGGCAGTCGCAGCATGGGGTCTTCGGGAGCACCTTCGACGTTACCCGGCTCAATCCGGGCGACACCATTGTGATTCCGGAAAAAGTTCCAAAGGCGACTGCGCTTAGAAACATCAATAACCTTTCGCAGATCTTCTCCGAGCTCGCGTTGGGCGCGGCGTCGATCGCTGTAGTGCGCTAGTGTCCGGAGTCAGAAGTTCGTTGGAGGAATGTTCTTTGGTTTTGTATCAGGGCACGACTTCAGTCGTGCCGTAAAGATCGCCAAATCAAAGGGCTGAAGTGTCCGCGTGAGAACTACACAAGGTACTTGTAATTCAGTGGGGAGTTGGGCGACAAGAGAGCATGTCGCGATTCAAGGTTTACAGCCCGGAACAGGCGTATTTGTTGCCGCCGAGCGTGCTGGATGAGTTGG
>DATAWF010000230.1:0-20806 GCA_036267335.1 Acidobacteriaceae bacterium | reverse complement strand
CGGCGATTCCGGACGGCATCAATCCATACACACGGGCTGAAAAAGTTTGCCAAAATGTCAAACATTCTGCCGGGCAGTCTTAAAAACCAAGCAATCGCGGAGCAGGGGGAGGCCCGCTCATCTTCCCTTGCTTTGAGGTGGCATGAAACGACGGAGTGATAGGAAACCGGGACTCTCTGCGCGGCAACACGCGTGTCAGAAACTGCGAAAAATGCGATTGGCCGTTGCCGCTGCCGGCTTTGGGCTGCTGGCGGCAGCATGTGGGCTGCACCCTACCGCCCTCTCTCAAAATGCTGCCGGGCTCGATGCTAAAGCTCAAGGCCGGGCGATCCTTGCCCACCTGAGCTCCGTGATTCAGTTCTACCAAAGCGTCAATCAGCCCATACAGGACGCCGGTGAGCCGAATGACGTGGTTTATCGCGACCAGGCGGCCGCGGAGGCGACCCAGATCGCGGATCTGGCCTTCGATTCAGCCAAAGCCGAAGCGCGCCTGAATACTTCGTCTTCCCCGGTTGAAACCACCAGCGAGGACAAGCTGCAAACGGCCGAGAGCAACGCCGAAAAAAGAATCACCGATCTCGAAAGCCAGGACGCGATTCTCGACAAGCAGCTCAGCACTGCAAGTCCGGCCGCGGCGGAACGGATTGAAAGCCAGAAACGACAGGTGCACGCGGCGCTTGGGCTGGCCTATGCGATGAAAGACGCGCTGGGGAAGATTCTCAGCATGTCCACGGCAAGCACCAGCACGGGATTGGCGGCAGACGTCGACCGCCTGAGGCGCTCGCTTCCCGAGCTCGACAGCGCGAACAAGACCAGTGTCCCGCAGATTATTACCGTGCAGTCCGCGCTCTCGCAAGGCGTCGTTACCCAGGCCCGGGCGCTCCTCGATCTGCTGGAAGCGCGCCATACGCTCTCCATGCTGATCGAGGACGACGACCGGTTGAATCAAGCAGCGACCGGGCTGCGGGCTCCCTTGTCCAGCAACATCCAAAGCCTGCTGCAGCAAGGCGAGCAGCTGTCGGAGCAGCCCGCGATTGGACAGGCGCCGCCGCAGGGCTCGACCAACAGCTCCCCCGGCTTACCGCCTACGCAGACCCTCGAAGCGATCACCGCGAAGTTCAAGACTCTGGCCGCCGCCGCGATTCCTCTCAGTCAGGAAGTCATCGTTTTAGGGCAAGCCCGCGCCAATCTCTCCGCATGGAAGGCTTCCGTGAGCGACGAGTACGGTCTGGTGGTCCATGCCCTGCTTCTCCGTATTCTGGTGATGGCCATCGCGCTCGGCATCATCATTGGAGGCGGAGAGCTGTGGACCCGCGGAACCAACAAATACATCCACGACCTTCGCCGGCGCCGTCAGCTTTTGATTGTGCGCCGGGTGGTCGTCGGATTTCTTTCCGTGATCGTGATCCTGTTCGGCTTCATCACGCAGTTCAATTCTCTTGCGACCTTTGCCGGATTCATCACGGCGGGCATTGCGGTGGGCCTGCAAACCATTCTTTTATCGGTCGCCGCGTATTTCTTCATCATTGGCAGGTATGGAATCAAGGTCGGGGACCGGATCACGATTTCGTCGGTTACGGGAGAAGTGATCGATGTGGGACTGGTCCGTTTCCACCTGATGGAACTGGCAGGCGCCGGGCCCGGCCTGAACCCGACGGGGCGCGTCGCGGTCTTTTCGAATGCCGTTCTCTTTCAGGCCGGAACACCTCTCTACAAACAAGTACCCGGGACCGGATATGCGTGGCACGAACTCACGATGAAGCTGGCCGATGCCGCCGACTATGGCATGGTCTCGACCGCAGTCATGAAAACGGTGCATGCCATTTATGACGAGTACCGCGACAACATCGAGCTGCAGCACGAGGGAATGAGGAATTGGCTGCAAGCAGCGGTCGAGTCACCGAAAATCGAATCGAGGCTGCAGCTAAGCAACGGAGTCTTCCAGCTCTGGGTGCGCTTTCCGGTGCAGATCGACCGCGCTTCGGAGATCGACGAGAAGATCACGCGCGCGCTGCTGGAGCTGATCGCGTCGGACCCGGCGATCAAGGGGGGCGTGGCCGCGACACCCTCGATTCAGCCGTCGGTACGGGGGTAAGGGACTTAGGCTGTGTCCGGAGTCATTCGTTCGCTGAACAATTCGACGAATCGAGGCGCGCAAAAAGCCCTCAGGGGCTAAAAGCCCTTTTGATTTTGTGGCCTTTCGGCGCGACTGAAGTCGCGCCCTGATACAAAACTCGTGATCCCCGGAACTTTTTCCGCAACCTGTAAAGCCCATTTTGTTTGCGCATTTTGTGGCACGGCTGAATTCGCGGCCTGATACAAAACGAAAGAGCGATTCTTGAACGAACTTTAGACTCAGGGCACTAGGAACCGTTTTCCGGCGTCTCCAGGTCGAGATCTTCCTGCTGCGCGCGCTCGACCAGACCCTGGGGAAGCTCCTTGGACGCCTTGACTCCGAGAGTCTTCAGCATCTCCGCCTGCCGGATTACATTGCCTCGTCCGGTGCTCAATTTGGCGAGCGCGTTGTCATAGCTCTCCCGCGCCCGATCCAGCCGGGAGCCCACGTCCGTCAGGTCGGCGACAAAGCCGGCGAGCTTGTTATAAAGATCGGCTCCCTTGCTCGCGATCTCTTCGACACTCCGTTTCTGCTGTTCCTGGCGCCACAGGTGATCCACGGTACGCACGACGAAAAGGAATGTGCTCGGACTTACCAGCAACACGTTTTGCTTCCAGGCCCGGTCCAAAAGCTTTTCGTCCGCGTTCAGAGCCAGGATGAAAGCAGAGTCTATGGGCAAAAACATGATGACGAAATCGAGGGAGTTCAGGCCGTAAAGCGACTGGTAGTTCTTCTCGGAGAGCTCCTTGATGTGAGAACGCACCGAATTCAGATGGCCGCTCAGGGCGAGAGAGCGGGCGGCATCGTTTTCCGCTCTATGGTGAGCGTCATAATCGAGGAGCGAGACCTTTGAATCGACGATCAGGTGCCGGCCTCCGGGCAGATGAATCACGACGTCAGGCACGGCGCGGCGGCCGCTCTCGGAGGCATAGCTTTCCTGAGCCTCATATTCGAAGCCCCGGCGCAGGCCGGCGCTCTCGAGGGCCCGCTCCAGAATCAACTCGCCCCACATGCCCTGCATCTTGCTGGACCCACGCAAGGCTTGGGCGAGATTGTTGGCTTGCTCGCTGATGTTGGTTGTGGAGTCGATCATGGTCTTGACCTGCTCACGCAGCTCGGCTCCGCCCCGTACTTGTTGCAAGTGGGCTTCTTCAATCTTTCTTTGGAAATCTTCAAGCTTGATGCTTAGAGGGGCGAGCATTTGGCCGAGATTGGCGTGGTTCTGTTCGGCAAAGGCTTTGGATTTCTCGTCAAGCACGGCGCCGGCCAGTGCTTTGAAAGTGTCGGGCAGGGTCGATTTCATCTGTTCCACGAGCTGGTCCGAAGCCCTCTTGTCCGCGGCGTTGCGCTCCTCGAGACGGGCAATTTCCGCCTGCTGTTCGGAGATGCTCTTCGCCGTCTTTTCGAGTTTTTCCCGAGTTTGTTCGAGCGCTTCGTGAGCCTCGGACCAGCGATCCTGGAAACTCTTCGCCGATTGCTCGAGCACAGCCATCTTGCTGCGGCCGCGGCTGCTCTCCACGCTCCAGGCAAGGATCAGGCCGGCCACAAATGCGGCGACCGCCGCGATCAGGAGGGTAACCATCGACAGAGCTCCACTCTCCGATTGGCGCCGTGAGACAATCAGCGCGGCAAGCCGCCCGGGGACAGAAAAAAGTATAGAGCCTGCCGCGCTTTACACCACTTGGAGCCCTCAGTAGACTGAAACCCTTAGAGCCTGAGTGTTCCTGGACTTTCGCAGATCGTCCGAGCAAGCTCTTCCGTCGAGCATTTGCTTGCCGGAAAAATTCTTCTCCGGAGGTACGGGGAAGGGACCGGCTGTGTGCGGCCATAACCAGGCCTGGCAGCGTTCGGCAGACCCAGGATTGGGCGAGCCGATGAGAACAACAAGTTTGGGTTTTTTATAGGACAGGAGAGAGGCATGGCAGCAGCAGTCGAGGAGAAAGTAAAGCAGATCATCGTCGAGCAGCTTCAAGTGGACGAAGCTGAAGTGACACCCAGCGCTTCGTTTCAGGAAGATCTGGGCGCGGACTCGCTTGACGTCGTTGAACTGGTGATGCAGTTCGAGGAGGCATTCGATCTGGAGATACCGGACGAGGATGCGGAAAAGATCAAGACCGTGAAGGACGCGACCGATTACATCGAAAAGAACGCGAAAGGTGGCAAGTAGTTTGACCAGAAGGGTCGTCGTTACGGGCATTGGGCTCATGTGCGGTGTGGGCAACACCGCGCCCGAAGTTTGGCGAAACCTGCTAGCCGGAAAGAGCGGGATGGCGCCGATCACCAGCTTCGATACCACAGGCTTTCCTGTGACCTTCGCAGCTGAGGTCAAGAACTTCGACCCTCTCGATTTCATCGAAAAAAAAGAATCACGAAAAATGGGGCGGTTCATTCACTTCGCTCTGGCCGCCACCCATGAGGCAATCAACCATTCGGGATTGAAGATCGATGCCGGGAACGCGGAACACGTCGGCGTGCACATCGGCTCGGGCATCGGGGGATTCGATGTGATCGAGCGTGAACACAGCGCGATGCTGAAAGGCGGCCCGCGCAAGATCTCTCCCTTTTTTATTCCGGCGGCTATCGTCAATCTGGCAGCGGGCCAAGTAAGCATCCGCTACGGCGCCAAAGGACCCAATGAGGCCACGGCGACGGCCTGCACCACCAGCGCTCATTCCGTGGGCGAAGCCTACCGCACCATCCAACGCTGCGATGCGGACGTGATGATCGCAGGGGGCGCGGAGGCTGCGATCACGCCTATGGGGGTCGGCGGTTTCGCCGCGATGCGCGCTTTATCCACGCGCAACGACGACCCGGAACATGCCTGCCGCCCCTTCGATGTGGACCGCGACGGCTTTGTGGTCGGGGAAGGCGCGGGCATTCTGATCCTCGAAGACCTGGAACATGCCAAAGCTCGCGGGGCCAAGATATTGGCGGAGATCATCGGGTATGGATTGAGCGCCGATGCTTATCACATCACCAGCATGGCTCCGGAAGGAGAGGGCTGCCTGCGGGCAATGCGGGGTGCGCTTCGCAGCGCCCATCTGGAGCCTTCGCAGGTGGACTACATCAACGCGCACGCCACTTCGACCCCGCTCGGAGATGCTCTTGAAACCGCGGCCATCAAGACGCTTTTTGGCGAACACGCCACTAGCCATCGCCTCCTGGTGAGCTCCACCAAATCGATGACCGGACACCTGCTGGGAGGCGCGGGAGGCCTTGAGGCAGGAATTACGATTCTCGCGCTCCAAAACCAGATGGCTCCGCCGACGGTGAACCTCAGTGTTCCTGACCCGGCCTGCGACCTGAACTATGTTCCCAATCAACCGCAACCCGCCAAAATGGATGTCGCACTTTCGAACTCTTTCGGCTTTGGCGGCACCAACGGCGCTTTGATTTTTCGCCGCTGGAACGAATAGTTTTCGCTTTGTTTCTGCCCGGCGAAGAATAGAACCAAAATCGCTACTTATTCCTCCGAGCCCCGGCAAGCTAATCTTGAGTGGTTGGCGTCTAAACTCTGGCAAGACCGTTTTCCCGGCCGCTGGCCTGGGTTCGGGGGGAAGGCGCTTTTCGCTCCGAGTACCCCTTTATGTCCGGTCATGTCCCCAATTCCTTTTCCCGCACCGTTCCGGGCCTAAAGCGCTTCTGGCGCTGCTGTGCTTTTCTGGCCGCTTCCCTGCTGCTCGGGACTTCTGCCGCGCACGCTGTACGGCACCGCCATCATCACAGCACCTTATCCACCACGCGTGCGGCTCACCCCACGTCTCTGCATCCCGCGGAGGTCCGGCGCCGGCATACCGGCTCTTCCCGGCGGTCTGCTCACCGGCAGACGGCCAGGCAGCGCACCGCTGCGCTCGATGTCGTCCGGTCCACGGGAAAGAGGGAGATCGCCCCGTTGCGATTGAAGTCTTATGGCATGCTGCCGGCGCTCAAGGGATCACGGGAATCGCTCCTGCGCCAAAATGAACGCGCCGACCAGGAGGGCCTGTCACGCATCACGGATGACACGATGCTCGCCGACATGGCCGAGAGCGGAGCGCTGGTCCCGGTTCCCACCAGTTCTGCGATCACCGTTGACCCGCGCCTCGAGCCCGAGCGGCGCTATTGCCGGCCATGGACCGCGCGCTTCCTGACCGATTTGGCGCGCTATTATTACGCGCAATTCCACTCCGCCCTCCGGGTCGATTCCGCGGTCAGGACTATCGAATATCAGGAGCATCTTCTGCTGGTGAATGGCAATGCCGCGCCGGCCGAAGGCGATACCAGCTCCCCCCACCTGACGGGAGAGGCGGTCGATCTCGGCAAGAAGGGGCTATCGCGAGCCCAGATTGGATGGTTGCGAGCCTACCTTCTGCCTTTGCAATCGGCAGGAAAGCTCGATGTGGAAGAAGAGTTCAAGCAGGCTTGCTTCCACATTTCGGTCTATGAGTCCTATTCTCCCTCCGATCCGGTCGCGCCCACGGTTCCCACAAAGCGGACCGTTCGTTCCCGCCGCCATCATGCAGGCGCTCTTCTAGCCACCCGCCTCCCCTAAATTGGCCCCTTTTGGGACCTCGCTGGCGAAAAGCCGAGGCTCCTACCCCATTTCCGGGCCGCCCGGCTGTTACCTTTGTGCAATGTCTGGATCAGGCCAGGGATGGGTAAGCTGTTTACAGAACGGAGTTACCGCGGCATTGTGGATGCCCCCAGTAACCACATAGAGTGCTTTCTCCAGCGATGCAAAAACGGGAATCGGATGCCAGATCCTCGATTTCCAATTTGCATCCGGGACGGCGGGAGAAATGCGGCAGGGGAAGTGAGGCAACTTGAAGCGATTGATTGCAGCTCTGGCGTGCACCCTTTTTGCGACAGTTTCGTTCGCGGAATGCCCCAGTACGACGCCCGTGCAAGAGGAGTACAAGCAATCGCAGGCGATCGTGATCGGCACAGTGGAGGCGGCGCATCCCGTGCCGCAGTCGTGGGACACTTTCGACGGCACGAACTTCACCGTCCGCGTTGACCAGAAGGTGAAGGGCAAGCAGTCCGGAGAGATTATCGTCTTTAGCGAACACCGGGACGATGCGTTTCCTTTGAAAGTGGGAACGCAATATCTGCTTTTTCTTACCGACACCTACCAACATTGGGAAATCAACCGGTGCGGAAACTCAGGCGTTCTGGATGACGAAGGACCCGTCATCAAGCAGATCGCCCACATGCTGGGCAACGACTAGAGCGTTTTCACTTTTCCTCTGACATGGAGAGAGTAGTTAGGAGTGGCCGGTTTTTCGATGAAACGGCCACGTACGAGGCAATGTTTTTGTAAACACTTCAAGTGAAAACGCTCCAATCCAAAGCCGCTCCTTCCACCCAGACCTTTGCGTGTCCTAACGACAGGATTCCTTCGCTTCCTCCATCTTTCCTATTTCGCTTTCCGGGAACGTGAAAAGCTCGACGAGCACCCTTACACGTTCTTTTTGACGGCTGGGCGGGAATCGCTTGGTTCTCGTGAGCTCGGCGATCCCATGGAGGCCTGCCCAAAACAACTCCGACGTAACCTCTGACTTTGATCTCTGCTCGTGGAACAACTCCAGGATCTGGGAGAACGCGAATCGCAACTCCGGAGGGGTGGCCGCATGCCCGAAGGGCACGTTCAGACTGAGCGAAAACATCACCTCATAGAGAGCGGGGGAAGACGCGGCGAACTCCAGGTAGGCAGTTGCGACGGATTCGACGGCGCTTCCACGCTTCATCCGCTTCCGTGCCTTTTCCATCGCCAGCCCAAGCTCCTGAAAGCCCTCAACAGCAACCGCGGCGAGAACCCCTTCGCGGCTTCCGAAATGGGCGTACAGGACGGGCTGACTGTAGGAGATCTCGTCGGAGAGCCGCCGAACGGTGACGCTGGGCCACCCTTCGAGCTCCGCGATGCGACGTGCGGCACGGATGATCTGTGCGCGGCGGGCCTGCTTGTCCCGCAGTTTCCGTTCTTCTATCCGAGGGTTCGCCATCTCCACAAAATTATAGCGTTGCTAGAAAATGTGCGAGTCTTCCGCCGCGACCGTTGCATCTATTCTAGCGTTGCTAGATTATGTACGGAGGAGATATTTCATGTACACAGTTATCCCTCTTTCTCTCGCCGTTCTGATCGCTGCCGGAATCATTGTGATCGGTTGCTTCTACCTCGCATCCCCGCAACGAATCCTGGGCTCCTTTGGTCTCAAGCCGCCAGCAGCCGATGCCGACACCCGCGCGTGGCTACGCCTGAAAGGAATTCGGGACGTCTCCTCCGGACTGGCCATGTTGACCCTGATGCTGACCACGAACACCCGGACGGTGGGCATCGTTCTGCTAGTTTTCGCCATTATTCCCTTTGGCGACATGTCCAACATTCTCGTCTCGGGCGGGCGGAAGGCGACAGCATACTCCGTTCATGGCGTGACCTGCGCGGTCATGCTTGTCGCCGGCCTCTGGCTGACCCGCGCCTTCGCGTGAGCGCTCTGGACCCCTCCGTGCGAAAACAAAAGCGCGCCCAGGATGGGCGGCCGCCTGAATCCTAGGGGAGAGCGAAACCCAAGGAACAAGACCGCTCTCTTCGTCGACGTAACGTTCGCCTGCGGCGGACGAACGATGGGGCACCCGGTTGAACAGCAGATTCCCTGCGGGAATGACAGAAAGAAAAGCAAATGCGGCGAGTTGGGGAGTCAGCGAACTCCAGATCTCTCCACGAGCGCATGAGGGGCAAGCCCTTGTGCTCCGGTCGAGATGACAGTTTTGTGAGTTGGCGGAGACAGAAATAACGATTCATCCAAAAACGTAACCTTCGCTTGCGCTCAAGGTTCCAATCCCTTCAAGACTTCCCTCACTCCCGATTTGAACCGGGTCTCCCGATTTGAACCGGGATATGGCATATCCACACGCCTCCCGTATCCTTTTCAAACAAAAGACCTAGGCGTGCCTGCCATTACCATAGGTACCAAATCGGCCGCACTTGCGCGCCTGTGTTCGCATCCGACGTAAGGTCTGAAAACGAATCACTTCTTGTCTCCCCGCCAGGCATCGACGAAGCTACGACTTAAGTTGTAAGCCATACAACTTAAGTCGTACACGTTAGGGGAATCGACCATCGGGCCCCGGGGAGTAAGCAATGAAGACACTCGCAGCATTTGCAGTCTTGGTTTTATGTTCAGGAGCAGCCTTTGGGCAATGCAATTCCGTTCGCGTCTCGGCTCACGATGAGATGCGCGCATCCTCCGCAGTGATCGTTGGAACCGTCACTGCGGCAGTGCCAGTCACGGAGTCGTGGGATTTCCTTGACGGCGTCAGCTATAACGTTCATGTGGATTCGGTTCTTCACGGACACATCAACCGCAGCGACTATCGAGTTTTCAGCGAGAACACGCCAACCGCGTTTGGAATGATGGTGGGCAAACACTACGTCCTCTACCTGCAGCCAAAATACGACCGATATCAGGTTGAAGAATGCGGGAACTCGCACGCGACGGAAGAGCCGGAGATCTCCACCAAGCAGCTCGCCAAAGGCTTCTAGAGCGTGTTTCATCGATGGCCCCGGTGCATCGCCAGCTATTTATGAAACACGCCCTGGCGCAGCCCTGGAGTCTTCGCAATCCTTTGTTTCACTTGACCCTTGGTTCTTCTGGAGGCCAGGCGCCGCGATGCGGCGCCTGTTCCAGCGATCAGAGAAAACCAGGGAGGCTCTGAATAAATGCCCTCAGGGCTAAAGCAGGCTGCGGAAAAACTCGGTACAGGTGGCGCGCAATTCACAAAAGCATGCTTCAGGGGCTGAAGCCCGCCTTGATTTTGCGGCTTTTACGGCGCGACTCACGCGGATACCGCAAGGGAGAAAGAATCCGCTGGGGTCGCGGTGACCGCAAAGTCGCGCCCTGATACAAAGCCAGGGTTCACTCCTCAAAGCTAGAGTTCACTTCCTCAAAGCTAGAGTTCACTTCCTGAAGCTAGAGTTCACTTCTTGAAGCTAGAGTTCACTTCTTGAACGGAACGAATGACTCAGGACACCAGAGCATTTCTCCTGACGCCCTACTGCAGCAGAGTGCCGTTTTCGGGCTCGATCTTCGCCTCTTCCGGCGGGATGACGACAGAAGCGGCTACCTTGTCCCCATCTTCCAGATGCAACAGCCGCACGCCCTGGGTTGAGCGGCCGGCGGCGCGAATGGTCTTGGTATCGATGCGGATGATCTTGCCGAATTGGCTAATGACCATCAGCTCCGAGCTGTCATCGACCAAGAGGATGGCCGCGACCTGTCCATTGCGCTCCGTGGTTTTGACATTGATGACGCCCTTGCCGCCACGCGTTTGCAGGCGGTATTCGTCAACGTCAGTGCGCTTGCCGTAGCCCTGCGTGGTGACTGACAGAATCAACGACGGGCTTTGTCCGCCATTGCCGTTCTTCTTACGCTCCCTGGGAGTTGCGGCGAGACCCACCAGATAATCGGACTTGCCGAGCTCGATCCCCCGCACACCGGAAGCGGGCCGGCCCATCGAGCGGACGTCATTCTCATCGAAGCGGATGGCCATGCCGCTGTGCGTGGCGAGGAAGATGATCTGGTTGCCGTCGGTATGACTGGCGCCGACCAGCTCGTCGTCTTCTTCAATGCCAATGGCGACGATGCCGCGAGCCATCACGTTCGAGAAGTCCTTCATCGGAGTCTTCTTCACTCTGCCCTTGCGGGTGGCGAAGAAGACATACGCGCCTTCTTCCTCAAGATCGCGCACGGGCAGGATGGTGCGCACGGTCTCTCCCGCCTGCAGATTGAGGAGGCTGGCCATGGATTTTCCTTTGCCGGCGGCGCTGATGTCGGGAATCTCATACACCTTGAGCCAGTAGACCCGGCCGGTATTGGTGAAGCAGAGCAGGTAGGCATGCGTGGAATCCACGATGAGCTGAGAGACGAAGTCCTCTTCCCTGGTCCGCATCCCCAGCCGCCCGGTTCCGCCGCGCCGCTGTTGGCGATAGGTGGAGATGGGCGTCCGCTTGAGGTAGCCGGAATGAGAGACGGTGACGGCAACTTGCTCGTCGGCAATCAGGTCTTCGAGCTGCAACTCCGCGGTCTCATCGAGAATCTGGGTGCGCCGCTTGTCTGCGAAGTCCTTGCGCACAGCCTCGAGCTCCTTGACGATGACGCTGCGCAGTTTCTTCTCCGACGCCAAGATGGCCTCATACTCCGCGATGCGCTCCCTGACCTCGGCTAGCTCTTTGAGCAGCTCATCGATCGAGAGCTGGGTGAGACGATAGAGCTGCAATTCGAGGATGGCGTCGATCTGCCGGTAGCTCAAGCCCGGCTCGCGATCGCCCACGATAGCGCCGTCGAGCTTGATTACGATTTCGTTGCTGAGGGAGAAGGTGCGCAGGTTTTCGCGCGCTTCTGCCCGGGAAGCCGATCCGCGGATGATGCGGATGACCCGGTCGAGATTGTCGAGGGCGATTTTGTAGCCTTCGAGAATGTGCTCCCGCTCGCGGGCTTTCCTGAGCAGGAAAGCGGTGCGGCGGCGGACGACCTCGACGCGATGGTCAATAAAGTGGCGGATCGCGGTATCGAGAGAAAGCTCCCGCGGCTGCCCGTTGACCACCGCCAGGAAGATCATCGAGAACCCTTCCTGCATCTGGGTGTGCTTGTGGAGCTGGTTCAGAACGATCTG
The DNA here is from genome assembly GCA_036267335.1 of Acidobacteriaceae bacterium. Classification (GTDB taxonomy): domain Bacteria; phylum Acidobacteriota; class Terriglobia; order Terriglobales; family Acidobacteriaceae; genus PALSA-350. Next base: position 9,042 of record DATAWF010000230.1, on the reverse strand, counting down.
CGGCTCGGCCCCGCGCTTCAGCCCGATCACCATCCGCATGCCATTGCGATCGCTCTCGTCGCGGGTGTGATCGGGAGAGATATCGATATCGGTGATGACCTTGGACTCGACCAACTCGGCAATGCGCTTGAAGAGGTTCGCCTTGTTTACCTGGTACGGCAGCTCGGTAACGATGATGGCGGTACGGCCGCCCTTGGCCTCTTCGATCGCCGCCTTGGCGCGCATCAGGAAACGCCCGCGCCCGGTTTTGTAGGCCTGCGCAATCCCCGACCGTCCATAGATGAATGCACCGGTGGGAAAGTCGGGGCCCTGGACGTACTTCAGCACTTCCGCCAGCCCCGCGCGTGGATTGTTGACGAGCTCGATGGTGGCGTCGATGACTTCGGTGAGATTGTGCGGCGGGATGTTGGTCGCCATGCCGACGGCGATGCCGTTCGATCCATTGACGATGAGGTTGGGGATGCGGGCCGGAAGAACCGTAGGCTCCGTGGTGCTCTCGTCGTAGTTGGGCGTAAAGTCGACCGTATCCTGGTCGATGTCGGCCAGCATCTGGCCGGCGATGCGCGTCATGCGGCATTCGGTATACCGCATTGCGGCCGGAGGATCGCCGTCTACGGAACCGAAGTTTCCTTGCCCATCGACCATGGGGTAGCGGAGGCTGAAGTGCTGCGCGAGGCGCACCAGCGTGTCGTAGATCGCCGAATCGCCGTGCGGATGGTACACACCCATCGCCTGGCCCACGACTTTCGCGCACTTCGTGTATTTCTTGTTAAATTCGAGCCCCATCTCGTGCAGGGTGTAGAGAATTCGCCGATGCACGGGCTTGAAACCATCGCGGATGTCGGGCAGCGCGCGGCCGATGATGACCGACATGGAATAGTCGAGATACGAGTGCCGCATCTCGTCTTCAATGTTGATGGGAACAAGATTGGAGCCGGGTCCCGTAGGCGGGGTGTTCCCGCCGCCGTTCGGATTGCCTAGCGGAAGAGAGGGATTCTGATCGTCTGCCATAAGAGAGAGGGCGTTCGTGAACGGAGTGGCGCCTGAAGAGCAGGCCCGAAGCATCGGCCCGCACGGCTAAATTCCGCTATCTTGAACGAAAAGTTACTCTTTCATCATACGTCGTCAGAAGCCTGACAGCAAGGGGCGGTGCGATATTTAAGTCTTTTAGTTTTAAATATTTAAACCCGGACAAAGTGGCCCGTTCCGGTCCTTTTTGCGGAGGGCGGAGAAGCACTCGCCAGCCCTGGAGCCTGCGATTCACTTTCCCGCGGCGGCGTTGCGAAAGAAGCCGCGCCAGACGAGGCGGAGTCCGAAGGCTGTCGTGCCCCGACTGTTGAGGACGACAACGAAAGTATGGCGCGATTTTCGCCGCAACCCGAAGGGCTGGGGGCCAATTTTCCTGATTTCGGTGTCCCTCGTCGCTCCCCGCTCCTGGAACTGAGAAAAATTGGCTCCGAGCGCCGCCAGCGGGAAAGTGAATCGCAGGCTCTAGCCCACCACGCGCAAAACGAGGATGCAGAGGACGGCCTGTAAAAGCAAAATCGAGCCGGTCGCCCACAGAAAGACCCGGCGATGCCGCCCCTCAAGGGCATCGGCAAAGACACCCGCAATGAAGGTCAATAGAAAGGGCAGCGCCCAGAGAGTGGTCTCGCTGGCTATGCCGGTGGTGAGCAGAAAGAAGAGAAACACGGCGATTGCCAGGGGCATGGTATTGCCGAAGTAGCGCGAGCGCCGGCTGAAGAGGTAGAGCAGAAGGGCGGCGCCTGTGGCAATGACCATTGCCGCATGGGCCGGGGCGAGAACCCAGACCCGGGCGGCCCTCCAAGAGAGCCACATGCGGCCGGCCCCGCTGCGGAAGTAGTAGCTAAAGGCGTCGGGGTTGAACAAATACGAGGCGAAGACCAGGACCAGAGCTCCGGCGGCGCCGACGGAGACGACTGGAACGACCGCGGCCCGATGCCCCTCTGCGAGGTAGGCCATGAAGGCGAGCGAAAGCAGCAGCGCAATCAGAAAGGCCGCAACATGGGCTGCCGCGGTGAAGCCCAGGGTAAGCACCAGCAGGAGAATGCGCGCGCGTCCACGCCCCCTGGGGCCCTGCATCGAATGCGCCACTCCCACGGCGGTGTAAACGGCGGCAAAGAGCCCAAAGGCGGCAAGAATTTCGTTGTTCGGATAAACGCAGGCGTGAATCACCGGAGCAGCAAAACAATACAAGGCGAGCGCGATGAAGCCTCCGGTATTTCCGTAGAGCCGGCGCGTCACCCACCATAAGGCCGCTCCGAGGGCAAGACCAGCCAGCAAAAATCCGCCATGCAGGAGTAAGAGGACATGGCCGAGCTCATGCCGCGTCTCCCAGGTGGACGTGTCTTGCCCTTGTCCGGAAAAGATGCGCTGAAGGGTCAAGGGGAAGCCGGCAATCCGATAGCCCAGGGTGCCATCCTGGATGTTGCCGCAGGAGGTGAAATATCCCGCGAGCGGTGACGGTTTCTCCCACATCTCTCGTCCGCACCGGGCGAAATCGTAGTCGCGCTCCGTCAGTGACTGACGGTGAATCACCCAAAGACATTGGGCGGCCAGCGCCAACAATAAAAGGGCGGCGAGTTGTTGCGGGCGTTCGAAGCGAAAAGACCGGGACTTGGGCATTCGATCAGGCAAGGTTCAGTGTAATGGCTGAAGAGCGTCGGCCAAAAGCAGCATGGGTTGCGGGCCGTGTCTCAGTTTGAATTTCGGGATTGTGTGAAAGCCGGCGGGGGCCCCGGTTCTTGGATGGAACAGCCGCGTCCAGAGTCGTCTTTTGTATGCACCGAAAGTGAAAATGCTTTAGTATCCGAGGCAAATGCCTGCGAGCCGAAGCGATCCTGAGCGGTTGGTCTCTGCCGCGCGCGAAGAAGACGACAATTCGTTCGAACTCAAGCTGCGGCCTAAGCGGCTGGCGGAATTTATCGGCCAGGAAAAGGCGAAGGAGCAACTGGCCATCGCGCTGACAGCCGCGAAATCGCGGGGCGAAGCGCTCGACCATGTGCTGTTGTTTGGACCGCCGGGACTGGGCAAGACTACCCTGGCTTCGATCATCGCCAATGAGCTTGATGTCGGGTTTCAGCAAACCTCCGGGCCGACGCTGCAAATCCAGGGCGACCTGACCGCCATTTTGACGAACCTGCGGCAGCGCCAGGTTCTCTTCCTGGACGAAATCCACCGGCTGCAGCCGGTACTCGAAGAAAAGCTCTACACCGCGCTCGAGGACTACAAGCTGGACATCATTATCGGACAGGGCCCGGCGGCGCGAACTCACGTGATGGACATCAAGCCCTTCACTTTCGTCGCCGCCACCACGCGGCCCGGGCTGCTCTCTTCGCCGCTGCGTTCGCGCTTTGGCATTCTGCTACGCCTGGAGTTCTACACCGAAGACGAGCTGCGCTACATTGTGGAGCGCTCCGCGGAGGTGCTGAACGTGCCTATCGACCACGATGGCGCCGCCGAGATTTCGCTGCGATCGCGCGGCACGCCGCGTATCGCCAACCGGCTGCTGCGCAGAGTTCGGGATTATGCCCAGGTACGCGGGAGCGGAAGCATCGACCGGGAAACCGCTCGGGCCGCGCTTACGCTTTTGGGGGTGGACGCGCATGGCTTCGACGAACTGGACCGCCGCCTGATGATGACGATCATCGAGAAATACGACGGCGGCCCGGTCGGACTGAACACTCTGGCCGCGACCTTGGCGGAAGAGGAAGACGCTCTCGAAGAGGTCTACGAGCCTTTTCTCATCCAAATAGGATTTTTAGACCGCACGCCCCGAGGCCGGGTCGCAACCCGTCTCGCCTATGAGCACTTTGGAGTGCCCATGCCGCGAAAGCAGACTCATCTCTTTTAACTTTTGAGAATCAGGAAAGATCATGCCCAGAATGGAATCCGCAATGCTTGCCCTTGGCACTCACGCGCCCGGCTTCTCGCTGCCCGATGTGGTCACGGACAAAACAGTTTCGTTGGAGGATTTCCGCGGCAAGGGTCCTCTGGTGGTCATGTTTATCTGCCGCCACTGCCCTTTTGTAAAGCACCTGGAGCGTGCGATCGCCAATCTCGGGCGAGAGTACTCGAGCCGGCCGATCTCGGTGGTCGCAATCTGCAGCAACGACGCTGAAGCCTATCCGGAAGACGCCCCCGCAAGCCTGAAGCAGCAGGCCCGGGATCTCGGCTTCGCCTTTCCCTATCTCTTCGACGGAACCCAAGAAGTAGCGCGGGCCTACAACGCGACCTGCACGCCAGACTTCTTTCTTTTCGACAGCTCGATGCGCCTTATTTATCGCGGCCAGTTCGACGGCAGCCGCCCGGGAAACGGGGTTGCGGTTACGGGCGACGATCTGCGCCGGGCGATGGAGGCGGCACTCGCCGGACAACCGGTGGTCAGCGAACAAAAGCCGAGTGTGGGCTGCAACATCAAGTGGCGCGGGCACTGAGCTTTGGCTCCGCTGCTCGAGGTCGAGAATCTTTCCGTTTTCTTCCGTGACCGCGCCGTCGTGCGCGACCTGAGTCTCTCGATTGAAGCGGGCGAGGTCCTGGGGCTGGTAGGCGAGTCCGGCTCAGGCAAGTCTGTCACTTCCCTTGCCATTTTGCGGCTGCTCGATGCCGCGGCGCGGATTGAGGGATCCATCCGTTTTTTCGGAACCGAATTGCTGCGCCTTGCCCCGGGCGAGATGCGGAGCTACCGCGGGCGGAAGATCGCGATGATCTTTCAGGAGCCGATGACGGCGCTGAATCCGGTCATGCCGATCGGGCGGCAGATTGCCGAGGCAGTCGAGACGCATCAACCACAACTCAAGAGGCGGCAGGTGCGCGACGCGGTCATCGAGGCCCTCAAAAATGTCGCGATTCCCGACCCGGAAAGCAGATTGCGCGATTACCCTCACCAATTTTCCGGGGGTCAACGACAGCGCATCCTGATTGCGATGGCTTTGATCAACCGCCCCCAATTGCTGATTGCGGATGAGCCGACGACGGCGCTCGATGTCACCGTACAGGCCCAGATTCTCTCACTGCTCAAAGATCTGCAGAAGCAGTTTGGCCTGGCGTTGCTGTTCATCTCTCACGATCTCGCAGTGGTCGCGCAGATCGCCAGCCGGGTCGCGGTCATGCGTCACGGGATGCTACTCGAATCCGGCAGCCGGGATCAGCTCTTTCTGCATCCCGGCCATGCCTACACGCGGAGCCTGCTGGCCGCGACGCCGACCCTGTCGCTCGACCGGAGCGAGCCGCTCGCAGCCCTTCAGCCCTCGGCAATCGATCCCAATCTTCCGCTGATCGAACAATCGCCCGGCCACTGGGTTCGCGCGGGCTCGTAGGACGCTCGGAGCGTCCGGGCACCCTTTCGCGCGCTCAGGAGTCGAATCGTGCCGGGCAGTTCGCTTCCATGGAGAGATGACGGAACCCAAGGAACGAGACAGCTTTCTTCGCCCACGTAACGTCCGCCTGTGGCGGACGAACGATGGGGCACCCGGGTTCGGTTTCTGGGAAGAGTTAAAAGGAATCGGCTGTAAAGCCGCTCGCTCCATGCAGTCTTTACGGCCCGGCTGAAGCCCGCAGCCAGGACCAATTCCGCCTGCGCTGAGGCGTCCCTGAGTGACGGGCGGCCGGGCGCGAGGATGGGTGCTGAAATCGGAGGCCGTTCCAGGTACGCTATCCTGACTGTCCGGCTTGCATGCGCGCATTGATCCTTTCCGACATTCACGCCAACCTCGACGCCCTCGATGCCGTGCTGGCAGCCGCACCTGCGCACGACACGGTCTGGAATTTAGGGGATATTGTCGGCTACGGAGCGCTGCCGAACGAGACAGCGAAACGGGCGCGCGAAATCGGGACACTTTTCGTCCGCGGAAATCATGACCGCGCTTGCACCGGCCGAAGCGAGCCAGCGGACTTCAATCCCATCGCCGCGCGGGCGGTTCTATGGACGCAGCAGGCCCTCACACCCGAGAATGCGGACTGGCTGCGGCACCTGGCTGTGGGACCGGTATTTCCCAAGACAGAAAGAGAGCCCCCGCGGACGGCGCCGGCTGACGAAAGCCGCGCTGTGAGCTGCTCGCATGGCTCCCCGCTCGATGAGGACGAATATCTGACCAGCGAGGAAGATGCGTGGCTTCCGCTGCGGTACGCGCCCGCCGGCGTGAACTTCTTCGGCCACACGCACACGCAGGGAGGCTTCGCGAGCGACCGGGAGGAGATCGGCCGGCTGCGGTCAGAGATCCCGGATGGAAATGGACATGAAGCCGCGGAGATTTCGCTCCAACGGTCTCTTCGTTATCTGATCAATCCCGGCTCGGTGGGCCAGCCTCGCGACGGAGATTGGCGCGCGGCTTTTGCTCTTTTTGACGATGAACGAATGACGATCGAATTCCATCGCGTGCCTTATGACGTCCGCTTGGCGCAGATGAGGATCTTGCGCGCGGGATTGCCGGATCATCTGGCATTGCGTCTGCGCGAAGGGCGCTGAGAATCCAAGCCGGTTCAGTCGTAAACCTCAGCCTGCTCAAAGGTGGCGCCCGCTAAATCTTTGCCGGAGAGATTGGGCTGAACCTGCAACGGCCACTCGATGTGGATCGTAGGATCGTTCCAGAGGACGGTACGCTCGTATTTCGGAGCGTAAAAGTCGGTTGTTTTGTAGAGCACTTCGGCGGACTGGGAAAGCACCAGGAAACCATGGGCGAAACCGGGGGGGATCCAAAACGACAACCGATTCTGCTCGCTCAGGCGAATGGCTTCCCATTGGCCGAAGCTGGGCGAGCTCTTCCGCAGATCGACGGCCACATCAAAAACTTCGCCGCGGAGGCATCGAACCAGTTTTCCCTGCGGCTGCTTGATCTGATAATGCAACCCTCGCAGCACCCCTTTGTAGGAAAGGGATTGATTGTCTTGCACGAAGTGCTCCGGCAGCCCGGCTTGCGCCAATGTCCGCTGGTTGTAGCTCTCAAAGAAGACACCGCGGCTGTCTTCATAGACGGTCGGCTCAAGGACCTTGAGGTCCGCAATCCTAGTGGAAGTCAACTTCATTCACGCTCTCCAGGAGTTCTCAGAAATGAGACAAGGTTCGGCTGTCGCACGGCGGCAACGACTTCGGCCATTTGTTCCTGCCACTGCGGCATATGAAAACCGAAGAATAGATTAAACCGGTCGTTGGACAATCTAGAGTTTTTCGGACGTTTTGCCGGCGTCGGGTACTCTTCCGAAGTAATGGCGACGACGCGAGGATTGAGGATCCGCGGATTGACGGCTTGTGGATTCGCGCCTGCGGAACGGGCCTCGAAGATTGCGCGGGCAAAGCCGCACCAGGATGTACTGCCCCCTGCTGTCATGTGGTAGATCCCAGAGGGCACGGACGTGGAGGGCAGCGCATATTGGCGCAGGAGACGCGCTGTTGCGCGCGCGATGGCACCTGCCGAGGTGGGAGCGCCAATCTGGTCGTCGACGACGCGAATCTCCGGACGCTCCTGGGCCAACCGCAGCATCGTAGAGAGAAAATTCTTGCCATGCGAGCCGTAAACCCAGGAGGTGCGCAGGACGAGAAAGCGACCGTTTGCGGCCGCCACCGCCCGTTCTCCCGCTTCCTTGGAAGCCCCATACGTGTTCAAGGGCGCAACGGGATCGCTTTCGACATAGGGGCCGCCTTTCGTGCCATCGAAAACATAGTCGGTTGAATAGTGGATGAGCAATGCCCCGAGGCGAGCCGCCTCCTCGGCGAGGGCGCCGGGAGCCGTCGCGTTGACGGCAAAACACAGGTCCTGTTCTGTCTCCGCCTTGTCCACGGCGGTGTACGCCGCTGCGTTCACGATTGCATCGGGTGCAACCCTCCGCACCAGGCTGCGAATCGATTCCTCCCGGGCCAGATCGCAATCCCCGCGCCCGGCCATCACCATCTCAAACTCGGTGTGAGGCAAGGCCGCTAACTCCCGGCCGACCTGCCCATCCTTGCCCGTAACCAGAACTCGCATCGCACTCCTATTTCCAACCCGGCGGCCCGCGATCCCTTCATGGGATTTGGCATGGGATTTGGCCAGCCCGCAACGGGGAGAATCCGAGATTCAAAGTGACGCCCCGGTACTCTTACATGCAGCCGACAAATAGTCTAGAATGCCGGACTGTGAGCTCACCTGACGAAGTTCCCGGATCACCCGCCCCTGAGTTTCATCTGACTCAGGTCGATCCCGCCGATCCTATCAAGAGCGGCTGGAGGACCTTTGCGGTGGCGGCCGTGGTGCTGATCGCCGCCGTGGTCATCTTTTATTTCATCGTCAAAAAGCCGCCGCAGATGACGGGACAGGTCCTCCAGGTGAACTATTACCCCGTCCATACGACGATCAGCGGCGATGGCTCGAACGGAATGCAGGGGAGCAACGAGAACTACGATCAACTGTTGATCTTCGCGGACGTCAAGGTTCAGAACCAAACCAACATTCCACTATTTTTGCAGGATATCTCGGCCACGTTGACGACGGCGGACGGCACCGAACATGAAAATATTGCCGCCGGGACCTCGGATTTCGATCGCGTCTTTCAAGCCTACCCTGCGGCTGCTTCCTACCGGGCGCAGCCTTTCGATCGCAGCGCCACGATCCAACCGGGGCAAAGTATCGAAGGCCTCGCGATCTTCAATTTTCCGGTCAGCCAGCAACAATGGGATGCGCGCAAGAGCGGAAACGTGGTGGTCTCCTTCGTGCACCAGAACAATCTTCTTATCAGCTTCCCGCACTAGGTCTTCGAGGGCGCGGAAGCACTCGACGCCGGCGGCGGGGATTCGCAAAGGCATCCGTCAGGGGCTGAAAGCCGGACGTATTTGCGGCCTTTGATGTAAGGGCTGAACAGGCTGCGGAAAAACTCGGTACAGGTGGCGCGCAATTCACAAAAGCGTCCTTCAGGGGCTGAAGCGGATACCGCACGCGAAAAAGTGGCTGTGTCGGTTTCGGTACCCGCAAAGCCCGCCTTGGTTTTGCAGTCTTTGCAGCGCGACTCAAGCGGATACCGCAAGGGAGAATGAATCCGCTGGGGTCGCGG
>DATAWF010000229.1:0-7302 GCA_036267335.1 Acidobacteriaceae bacterium | reverse complement strand
TCTTGCCGATGGCCAACGAGAGCTGGGAGTCGTCGACGATCACCTCGATCTGCTTTTCTCCAAGATCGGTGATGCTTACGCGGCTGACCTTCGCGGGCTGCAAAGCCTTTTCGGCAAAGGTGGTGACCTCTTCGCTGTATTCGATGATGTCGATTTTTTCGCCATGCAGCTCGCGGATGATGGACTGCACCCGCATGCCCTTCATGCCCACGCAGGCGCCGACCGGATCGACGTCTTTGTCGCGAGACATGACCGCGATCTTGGTGCGCTCGCCGGCCTCGCGCGCGATGGCGCGGATGACGACCGTGTTGTCGTAAATCTCCGGCACTTCACTATGAAAGAGGCTCTGCACCAGCTCGGGCGCGGCACGCGAGACGATGACCTGGGGCCCCTTGGAGGCGCGGTCCACGCGCAACAGAACCACCCGCACGCGCTCCCCAATCGAGAACTGCTCCAGCCGCGACTGCTCGCGCTTGGGCATCCGGGCTTCGGCCTTGCCGAGGTCGAAGATGACGTCCTGGAGCTCGACCCGCTTGACCGTCGCGGTCAGAACCTCGCCCAGACGATGAGCGTACTCGTTGTAAACCGTATCCCGCTCGGCCTCGCGCACCTTCTGGAAGATGACCTGCTTGGCCATCTGCGCGGCGATGCGGCCCAGCACATCCGTGGGCTTGTAGTAGCGAATATCGCCGCCAGCCTCGACTTCCGGAGCCAGAGAGCGCGCGTCGTCGAGAGTGATCTGGTTGAGCGGGTCTTCGATCAGCTCACCGTCGCCTACCACGGTCTTGTAGATGTAGGCCCGGATCTCGCCTGAATCCCGGTCCAGCTCGGCGCGCATGTTTTCCTGGGTTTTGTAGTATTTGCGTGTTGCCAAAGCGATGGCATCCTCGACCGCGGAGACCACGATCTGCGGGTCAATTCCTTTATCCCGGCTCAGCGCTTCAATGCTTTGATACAGCACACTGGACATAGCTGTTTCTTCCTCAATCCTCTTAAAACTCGGGAACCAGATTGGCCTTCTCGATGTTGGAGAATCCGATCTCCCGCCGCTCCGCCGCCATTCCCTTTTTGCCGCTCTTCTTTCCCCCCGCGGCCACCTGCAACACGATGCCGGACGCGGTCACTTCAGCTAGCCTGCCCTGCCAATGCCTGTTTCCGGCGATCGGCTCGAAGGTTCGCACCTTCACCAGATTCGAGCGGAAGCGCTCGAAGTCTGCCGGCGAGCTAAGCCCCCGGTCCAATCCGGGAGAAGAAACCTCGAGGACATAGTCGGCGCCGGGCACCAGGTCCTCAACATCGAGCAGCGTACTCAGATCGCGGCTGAAGATCTCGCAGTCCTCGTGGGTGACCCAAGCGGGCTGGTCGAGCGCCGCTGGAGGCTCCGCGCTTTCCGCCGGCACCGTGGCGCCGCTCGCGGTTTGCGCTGCCTGGCTCTCGAGCCCGGCCTGCGCCGCGGCGGCCAGCCGCACGCGCTCTTCACGGTTCTTTTCAATGAAGATGCGCAGAATCCTGTGACCGCTGCCACCCAGATACTCGATTTCTACGACCTCAAGCCGATGGGAGACCGCGACCCGATCCGCCGCCCGACGGATTTGTTCAAGACTGATTGCCATCACGCCCGAATTGCTGCCGCCCCGCAGCTTGCGTTCAAAAGAAAAGTGGGCTTTCGCCCACTCATCTCTCCGCGCCTCTTCACCCGTTTGCCCAGGGCGAAGACAGTAGGACAAACTCGTCTGCCATTTCCAGGATACCGCGATAACCCGCGAATTTCAATGCGCGTGGCGGCGGGAGCGGGCGCCGGGCCGCCGCGGCGGGGCGACGGAGAAACGGGTGAAAGGAGGCCGTACAATACTTCAAAGCGCCGCCTTATGATCCACATACCCTTGCCGGAAGCCCTGACCTTTGACGACGTCCTTCTTGTGCCCGCATTCAGCGCGGTTGTTCCCACCCAGGTAAGCACCCAGACACGGCTAGCCCATTCGATCCCTCTGAATACCCCGCTGCTCTCCGCGGCGATGGACACAGTGACGGAGTCTCGTCTGGCGATTGCCATGGCCCAACAGGGCGGCCTCGGAGTCATTCATCGCAACCTGTCGATCGAACAGCAGGCGAGCGAAGTGGATAAGGTAAAGCGCTCGGAGAGCGGGATGATCGTGGATCCGGTGACGGTCGAGCCGGATCAGCTCATCTCGGATGCGCTCGAGGTCATGCGCCGTTACAAAATCTCGGGCGTGCCCGTCACGCGGGGCAAGAAGCTGGTCGGCATCCTGACCAACCGCGACCTGCGCTTCGAGACCCGGACGGACATCCCCGTGAATGAAGTGATGACGAAGGACAAACTCGTCACCGTCGCAGTGGGAACGACGCTCGAAGAAGCGGAGAGGATTCTGCATCAGCACCGCATCGAGAAGGTATTGGTGGTCAACGACCAGTACGAGCTCAAGGGCCTGATCACGGTCAAAGACATCCAGAAAAAGCAGAAATATCCGAATGCTGCCAAAGACGACCAGGGACGTTTGCGCGTGGGCGCGGCCATCGGCGCCACGGGTGACTATCTGGAGCGAGCCGCCGAGCTGGTCCGGTTCCGCGCGGACGTGCTCTCGATCGACTCGGCGCACGGCCACTCCACACGGGTGCTCGAGGCGATTCGCGCGGTAAAGAAACGCTATCCCGATGTAGTGCTGCTGGCAGGCAATGTCGCCACCTACGACGGCGCGAAGGCGCTGATCGAAGCTGGAGCGGACTCGGTAAAAGTGGGGATCGGGCCGGGCTCGATCTGCACCACACGCATGGTCACCGGCGCGGGCATGCCTCAGATCACAGCCATCAGCGAATGCTATCGCGCCGCTCGCGAGCACAACGTGCCGGTCATCGCCGACGGCGGTATCAAATACTCCGGCGACGTAACCAAGGCCATCGCCGCGGGGGCAAGCGCGGTGATGATCGGCTCCCTCTTTGCCGGAGTGGATGAGAGTCCGGGGGAGACGATCCTGTATCAAGGCAGGAGCTTCAAGGCTTACCGGGGAATGGGTTCGCTTTCCGCAATGGCTCAGGGCTCGGGCGAGCGCTACTTCCAGGGAAAAGACGAGATGGACCAGCAGCCATCTTCAGAGGGTGTCGTCGCGCGCGAGCGCAACGGCCAGAACAGGCTGGCAAAGTTTGTGCCTGAAGGCATCGAAGGCCGCGTGCCCCACCGGGGCCCGCTCGAAGCGATGGTGTACCAACTGGTGGGCGGATTGCGTTCCGGCATGGGCTACCTGGGCTGCGGCAGCATTCCCGAACTGCAGGAGAATGCGCGCTTCGTGCGGATCTCGAATGCCGGCCTGCGTGAGAGCCACGTGCACGACGTGATCATCACGCGCGAAGCTCCGAACTATCATGTGGAGTAAAGGGTCCGTTGTCAGTGGCCGGTTATCAGTTCTCAGTGCCTGTTGCTCAGCCTACGACGGTCAGCACCGGACAGGCCGCCATGGCGAGCAATTGAAAGGCGCCAGTGTTTCGCACTTCCAGACCCAGGTGGTGCGGGGTCTTATGGATCCCCAAGACCAGCAAATCGATTTTGTGCTCCTTGATGTGCTCGAGGATTTTGCGGCGCGCTCCTCCACCTACGACAAAGATCTGGGCTGCGGCAAACTGATCGGCATAGCGGGGCACGAGTCCGTCGAGGGCTTCGCGAAAACCCTTCCTTAGATCATCGACTTGATGGGCATGTTCCCCCCGCTCATCGTGGACGGCATGCAGCACGTCGATATTCGCTCCAAACTTTTCCGCGAAGAAGACCGCGAAAAGCGCGGCACGAGAGGCCGCGGGAGTCAGATCCGTCGCATAAAGAATGCGGCGAAATTCGGGACCGGCGTGGGGAACGGGCGGCACTTTCGGTCCGACCGTAAGGCATGGCGTCGAGACAGCGCGCAGAATGGCCTCAGCCACCGAGCCAAGCACCGTCCGTTCGAGCCGGCTTCCGCCATGCGTTCCCAGCGCCAGCAACGTATGTTGGCCAGCCTCGGCCAAGCGCGGGATCTCCTGCTGCGGCGTTCCTTCCAGGAGCAGAGGTTGCGGCTCGATTGGCCCCCACGCCAATGCCGAAGCCCGCCGCGCGAGGATCCGGCTTAGCTCCGTTCTCTGCCGGCTCGATGGAGTTCCTTCCGCTTCCGCCTCCATGGCCGCCTGCGATGGCACAAAGGCATGGGCAACGAGAAGCCTGGCGTGAAAATGCTGGGCGAAGGCCGCCGCATACAGTCCGGCATTGTGCGACCAGTCGGATAAATCGGTCGCGAAAACGACCGTATCCACATCCATGCCGTGCCGTTCTCTGCTTGGTAAGGAGGCTTCCATTTGCATCATGGGGTCGCTCCCACTTGATAGTTGAGCGCGGCGAGGGAAAGCCGATATTGATATTGCGCATTCGTGTTGTCGATCTGCGCGGTCGTCTGCTGCAGCTCCGCCTGGCTGAGCTCGACAATCGAGCTGAGGCCGAGCCGGTAGCGGGTCTGCGCCAATTGAAGCCCCAGATTCGCTTCTTTGACCAGCTGCGCGGTGACCCCTACACGTTGGAAGGCGGTGTTGGCGTTGAGCCAGGCCGTGCGCACGTCGCGGACGATCCTATCGCGCAGCTCCCGGGTATTTTGAGCGGCGGCGCTCGCGCGATATTGCGCTTCTTTCGCCTGCGAGCTGTAGAGAAAGCCGTTGAAGATCGGGATATTCATGTTCACGCCGACGGCTCCCCACCAGTTCGAGACATAGTACTGGTCGGTGCGGGTGGGTACGCTCCCCACGGTTCCCGCGGCGTTGATCGAGGGCAGCATCTGCTGCCACTCGGCCCGCGCATATTTTTGTGTGGACTGCTGGTTGTACGTCAGGGCCTGGAGATCGGGGCGCTGGCTCAGAGCCTCGCCAATGAGCGGATCGGCGGCCGGCGGGGGCGGCGCGAGAGGAGTGGCGTCATCGACCACGGTGTACTGGACGCTATGATCCAGACCAAGGACTTCGTCGAGCGCTGCCATCGTGGCGTCCGCATTGTCTTGTGCGTCCAGCTGCATGAGCTGCGCCTGCGACAGGTTGACGTCGGCAAAACTGAGATCGAGAGTCGACCGGAGATTGTTCTTGGTAAGTTGACTCACCTGGGTGTCCGTCGTCTGCCGGGTCGCCACCGTCTGTTTGGCCACCTGCAGCAGGGCCTGCGCAGTCAAAGCGTCATAAAAGGCGCTGTCCGCCGCCAAAACAATATCTTCCGTGGTGGCAAGAGCATTGGCATTTGCAGCCTCGGCGGAGAGCTTCTGGGCAAGGATCAGATTGTGAGTGTGGCCGAAGTCGGTGATGAGCTGGGTCAGGGTGCCTCCTGCTCCGGCATGGGTGAGCAACCGCGAGGAGGTTAGCGAGCCGGCGGAGATGCGGCCGCCGTTATGGGCATCGACCCCCGTTATCTCGCCGTTGGCGGTAGGGAGATCCGCGGACCGAGCCTCGTTCACCACCTGGTGCTGGGCCATCGCGAGGAGCTTGCTTGCGGTGATGCGAGGGTTGTTATGAATCGCCATCTGCTCGGCCTGGACGCGGGTTAAGGTCTGGGCCTGATCTTGAGGGCCGGCGGCAGGCGAGGGCGCGCCGCTCTGGATGGCAAGGTTCAGATCGGGGACGGGAGCGCTCGGCAGCGTCGCCGGCGATTGGGCGAGAAGAGGGCCGGCTGTGCCCAAAAGAAACAAAGTAGCCACGAGACAACAACACTTTTTCATTGCACCTTTCTCCGGCTTTGTTCGCAGCCCAAGCACTTGGCGCGACCGGGCCGCACGAGCGGCATCGCGATGGATTGCGGCTTGCTCCCTCATGCGGGCATCTCCTTCGCCGGCTCACTTCCCTTCTGGCGAGAGTGAATCAAGAGATAGACGGCCGGGACGAGAAACATTGTTACGACGACGGAGACCGCCAGGCCGCCGATGACGGCCCGCGCCAGCGGAGCATACTGCTCGCTTCCTGCTTCGAGACCCACCGCCATCGGGATCATGCCGAGCAGCGTTGCCAGAGAGGTCATCAGGATAGGGCGCAGGCGCATCTTGCAGGCCTCGACCGTGGCTTCGAGAAGGGGCCTGCCCTGGCGCTGCAGAATTCGCGCGAAGTCGACGATAAGAATGCTGTTCGAGACCACGATGCCGGTCATCATGATCGTTCCCATCAAGGACATGATGTTCAGGGTGCTGCCCGTGATCAGCAGGGTGAGAACGACGCCCGCGATGCCGGGAGGGATGGCCATGAGGATGATGAAGGGATCGACGAAGGAGCTGAACTGCGCCATCAGCACGAGGTAGACCAGAGCCACCGCTACCAGCAGCCCGAGTCCAAAATCGCGGAATGCCTCGTTCATGCTGACGACCGCTCCGCGAACACCGATATGCGTATTTTTGTCGTGCGCCGTTCCGGCGACGAGCTTTTGGATCGAGCCATCCACCGCTTGCAAAGCCTCGGTCTTGGTAGCGACATAGACGTCGATTACGCGGCGGATCTGGTAATGGTCCACTTCGGTCGGCGTATTGATTTCCTGGATGTCGGCTACCGACTGCAGCGGGGTGTAGCCGGCCGCTCCCTGCCCATGCAGCGGAATGTTCTTGAAGTCCTCCAGACTCATGTTTTCAATCTGCTGATTGAAGTACTGCACGGTAAGCATGTAGTTGTTGCCGGTTTTCGGATCGATCCAATAGCTGGGAGCAACCATGCCGTCCGATGTGAGCGCCGTGATGACGTTGTCAGCGACATCCCGCGTAGTCAGGCCGATCTGGCTGGCGCGCTCGCGGTCGATGTTCAACGACAGCCCGGGATAGTGCAGATCCTGGGGAATGTAGACATCGCTTACGTTGTGAATCCCGCGGATTTTGGCGGCAAGCTGCTGCGCGATGGCGTAAGCGCCCTCAAGGTTATTGGAGCTGATCTGCACGTCGATCGGCGCGGGCAAACCCTGGTTGATCACGGCATCGACGAGCCCGCCACCCTGGAAGTATGTGCTCAGCTCAGGCATGTCGCGCGATAGTTTGTCCCGCACACGATCGATGTATGCGTAGCTGCCGCCTTTATGTCCTTCCTTCAGACTCACCTGGACAAAGGCCGTATCCATGGTCGAGTTGCTGGTGTAGATCGCCGAGAGGTCGGGGGTGATGCCGATGTTGGAGACGATCATGTTGAGATCGCTTGGAGGAATCACCTGGCGAATGATCTGCTCGACTTGCGCGATGTAGCGATCACTCACCTCGATGCGTGTTCCGCTGGGCATTTTGACATTGATGACAAACTGGCCGGCATCCGTGCGCGGGAAATAGG
>DATAWF010000228.1:0-4098 GCA_036267335.1 Acidobacteriaceae bacterium | reverse complement strand
CGGTATTACGAGGATACGCGAGCAGGCCATCTCTCCGTTGCGCATCCCTCGCGCCATAGCTCGCATGCGCGCCGAGGATGGAGTGCCCGGCGCCCAGGAGAAGCAAAATCCGTTTCGGACCCAATTCCCTTTTTGAAATTCCCTTTTATAGTGGAGGGAAGGGGAAACCATGGACGAGCCGGAAAGCACTGAATCGCGGGAAGCCAATCCGCCCAAAAGCGTTGACATGCCGCGCCCGCGCGCCGTGGGCTCTCCCCTGCCTAAGGGAGAGACTGGCAAAGCTCCCACACCTCTGCTCCAGGGCGATACCATGCGGGTGTCGCCGGCGGGCGTTTCCAGCGCCGGCGCAAACGATATGCAACCTGATTTGGATGACCCGGTCGGCCAGCCCAACAGCCTGCAGCGAGCCATGAAAGGCGTGCGCATGGCCCTGCCGCTGGTGCAAAAGATTCTGCCGCTGCTGGATGGGCAGGTCATCACGACGCTCGCCAACCTGCTGGCGCCGCGTCCGCAGCCACCGGCTCCCCCGGTAAATCTGGCGCCCCTCGAGGGCAATCTGACCGAGCTGCAGACGCAGCACCGCAAGCTGCGGGAACAGATCCTTGAGCAGAACACCTCCCTCAAAAAGGTGGAAGACCGGCTGGAAATGGTGCAGGAAGCCACGGACCGCAACACGCTGGAGCAGCAGGAACTGCTCGAAGACCTCAAATCCGTGCGCCGTAAGATAACCGTCTTCGCCGTGGTCGCGCTGCTTCTTTTAATTGTTTCCGTCGGCGTGAACGTGGTTCTGTTTCTCTATATGCGCGGGATTCTGCACTAGCCGCTTCCCTTTCCCTGAAGCTGTGCCGGCAAGCTTGCGCCTGGCCAGAGCCACTCATTGGAGCCGCTGATTGCAGTCGCCGCCCAGACACATTCGGCACCGGAAACACCTGGGCCGGGTTGTGGAAAAGATCCCTGTCCGGACCTGATTCTATGGGTGTTGCCGCCCTCCTTTTCTCTTTTCGAGGGCCAGTATCGACCACATCGGGAGGAACTTTGCAATTTCTTGCACTCTAAAGCCCTGATATGCCGGAATTTGGGGCTGGTCCGGCTCGTATTCGTAATATCAACAGAGAATTTGATTGCGCAAATACGAATTTAGAGGTAGTTGATTACTTTGGCCAAGATTCGTGAAGCGGGATCTTGCCAGTTGTATTTTTGAGGGGCTAGTATTCCCCCTAGTTCGAATGGGTCACCTATATGACCTGCCCTCCCGACTTAACGTATGCATTTGTTCCCAAGTTCACAGAGCTTCACCAACGGCTGGCGCCTGCTTGCGCAAGCGCACGCGAATGGAGTGTCTCGTCATGGCATGGTATGCCTACTGCATTGGGGAAAAGCAAGCATTTCCTGAATTAGCGCGCCATCGTAAGCCAGTGCCGTTGGAATCGGTTCTGGGAGTAAGCGGAAATCAAGTATTTTTATATCCAGCCAGTGATCTCGCCGTTATCGTCAGCGAACACAATCCGCAAGATACTCTAAATCAAAAGTCGGGGATGGATCATGCACGCGTCATCGCGGACTGCTTCCAGCACTCGACCGTCCTTCCCTTCCGGTTCGGCACCATCTTCAACGATGACGAGATGCTGAGAAAGTCAATCCGCTCCAACCAGCGGCAGTTTCTCGGCAACATTGACAAGCTTCGCGGCAAGACCGAGATGCATTTGAAGGTATTTGTGGACGACTGCTGCGCCAAGGAGATCGAGCGGCATATACCGGCCGACAGCGTAGGCCGTGAGTATCTGAGCAATCTGCGCGAGAGCGCGACGCGGACGCGGGAGCGCCAGACCCGTGCCCGTGCGGTGAGCTTCCAGATGCACCGGCTCTTCATGCCTCTCGACGAAGAGGTAAGCTGCCGGCTCACGGAAAACGGCAAGATGGTGCTGGATGTGGCCCACCTGATCGACCGCAAGTATGTGGAGCGCTACCAGAACAAGTTCGCCAGCACGAGCGCGATGATGAAGGAATGCCAGATGCAGCTTTCCGGCCCTTGGCCCCCGTATCACTTCGTGCATCGGCTCACGCGGCCAGCGCACGCGCACGCAGCCGCTGCCGCGGAGAAGACGCCCGCAGCGCCCGCGCTGGAACCTGCAATGGCTTAGCGAGAGTCATCGCTTCACAAAAAAGCTCCGGCCGTGGCCGGAGCTTTTGTTTCGTGCCGGCGGAGGTTCGCGCTTTCCCACCCTTTCGCAAAATGCGCGAAAGGATTGATGGGCACCCGACCAAGAAGTCAGATCGGGCAGCCCTCGTCTTAGAAAGTGAATTAACCGCGAAATGGGGTGCCCCAGGTCTCGTTTTTGAGACCTGGGAGAGCACGGTTCTCAACCCGCGAAGAAACTAGGTCTCTGACCGCTTGAAGTCGTACTAATGATGGGTGCCCCACCCTCGCGACGCTTTTGTTTTTGTCGCTAGGATGGGAAACACAAAATCATGCGGTCAGAGACCTAGTCGTAGTACTCAAGCCCCAGGTGCGTGATCAGCTCCTCGCCCATGATGTACCGCAGCGTGTTCTTGAGCTTCATGGATTGAATGAAGAGATCATGCTCGGGGTAGAGCCCCTCGGCGGTCTGCGGCGACTTGAGATAAAAGCTGAGCCACTCCTGGATGCCGATCGACCTGAGTTCCGGCGCGCGCTTGGCGAGGTCGAGGAAGAGCACCAGGTCCAGCGCGATAGGCGCGGCCAGAATCGAGTCGCGGCAGAGGAAGTTCACCTTCACCTGCATCGGGTAGCCGAGCCAGCCGAAGATATCGATGTTGTCCCACGCCTCTTTGTCGTCGCCGCGCGGCGGGTAATAGTTGATGCGGATCTTGTGATAGATGTCCTTGTAAAGATCGGGGTAGAGCTCGGGCTGAAAAATATACTCAAGCGATCCGAGCTTCGATTCTTCCTTCGTCTTGAATGACTCGGGATCATCGAGCACTTCGCCGTCGCGGTTGCCCAGGATGTTGGTCGAGAACCATCCTGAAACGCCAATCATGCGCGCCTTGAAGGCCGGGGCGAGCACCGTCTTCATAAACGTCTGGCCGGTCTTGAAGTCCTTGCCGCAGATGGGCGCGGCGTTCTTCTTCGAGAGACAGATCATGGCGGGAAGATCAACGGTCAGGTTAGGCGCGCCATTGGCAAACGGCACGCCCTCGCTCAAAGCGGCATAGGCATAGATCTGCGAGGGGGCAATTCCAACGTCGTTAGCCAGGAGCCCTTTCTCGAAGTTCTCAATGCTCTGGTGAACCGCGGAGGGCTCCATGAAGATCTCCGTCGAGCCGGCCCAGATCATCACCACGCGGTCGACAGTCTTCCTGAAAGCGCGAATGTCGGCGATCACCTGGTCGGCAAGATCGCGCTTCGTCTTGCCCTTCTTCACATGCGTGCCGTGAAGGCGCTTGACATAATACTGGTCGAAGACCGCGGGCATCGGCTTGATGGTTTCGAGATAAGGCTTGAGCTTGGCCAGTGTCTCTTTATCGAGCACAGCCGCGTGGGCCGCGGCCTCATACACGTTGTCCTCGAAGATGTCCCAGCCGGTGAAGACCACATCGTTCAAGTCGGCGAGAGGCACAAAATCCTTGATCAAGGGCGAGTTGTTCTCTGTGCGCTTGCCCAGCCGGATGGTGCCCATCTGGGTCAGCGAGCCGATGGGCTTAGCCAGCCCGCGGCGGACGGCTTCGACGCCCGCAATCATCGTGGTTGCCACAGCGCCCAGGCCCACAACCATCACGCCCAGCTTGCCCTTGGCGGGTTCAACCTTCGATGCGCCGGCCGATGGGCCTTGTTGTTGCTCAGTTGCCATTGCTTTTTTCCTGACCTTCCTTGTTCATGATTTCTTGTTCATGATTCCGCCGGCCTCGCGGGCCTGCGATCTAACCAACGGCTGGTGCGCCCCGGATGCGGCGCGGCCGTATCGCCGTCACGCGGCGTCCGCGGCTCTTCTGCGATTGAGATGTGTCCAGAGAAACCAGATGAGCGCCGCCAGAAGCGCGATCTCTATGATGAGATGAAAGCGATGAAACGCCTCTGCGAACCGGGGATCGCTGTACCACTTCTCGCCCAGCTTCATGCCG
>DATAWF010000227.1:0-30995 GCA_036267335.1 Acidobacteriaceae bacterium | reverse complement strand
CTAGAACTCGAACTCTTCCCGCTCGGTTTCAAGTACAGCCGGGACCGTAATGCTTTCCTGCGCGAGCGATAGCCGAATACGTTCGGCGAGAGCTTCCGGAGTGGGGGCCTCGAAGAGAGTCTTGAGACTCAGCACCACTCCGAAATGCTCTTGAATACGAGACAGGACCATGGTGCCAAGCAACGAGTGCCCACCCAGCTCAAAGAAGTTGTCCTGTGGGGTAATATCGGTCGCGGCCAGCAGCTCGGACCAGATATTCATCACTGCGGAAACTTGTGCAATGGGCTCATCCTGCGCATCCACTTTGGCGATCGCCGAAGATGCCTCCGTTCGCTTCGGCCGGCTCGGCGCCGCCCAACCAACGGTAGACACTAGAATCTGCGGGCCGCGCCAGCCGCGGAGGACGCGTTCCACCACCTCGATTCCCTCTTCCGGGCTCATCGCGGTGCTTAGCCTGGCTTCTTTCAGATCATCAAGACCTTCAGGAAGCACCATCGCGGCAGCCATTCCAACGTCGCGCCAAGCATCAAAATCGACGGCCACGGCCGGCAGGCCGTAGGCACTTCGGCAATAGCCGGCAAAGTAATTGAGGAACTCATTGGCAGCGGCATAAGCCGCTTGTCCGATGCCCGGAGCGATCGCGCTGACAGAAGAGCAAAGCAGAAAGAAATCGAGATCGCTTCCGCGAAGCAATTCTGCCAGAACCAAGCTGCCCTGGACTTTGGGGCGACGAATCTCCGTCGCCTCATCCGGATCCAAGCCGGAGATCATTCTGCCTCCCGGCAAACCGGCGGCGTGGACAACGCCGTCGATCTTGCCGTTCGCCTGACGCATCGCGGAGATCACCGCGGCCATGGCTTCGCGGCTGGCAGCATCCGCGGTGACAAACCGTACATGGCCCCCGACTTGTTCCAGTTGCTCGATCCGGCGTAAACGAAGAGATATCCCATCCTCGGCCGGGTGGCTTTCCAACCAGGAGCGCCAATCCTGCCGCGCGGGAAGCTCAGTCCTGCCGGTGAGCACGACTTGAGCAGCATATTCCTTGAGCAAGTGATGGGCGAGAACATACCCGATTCCACCAACTCCTCCGGTGATCAAGTACGTTCCGCCTTTCCTGAAGGCGAGTGAGGAACTCTTCTGCAGAGGAGCCGGCGTCCATTCTTTGCGCCAGCGAGTCATTCCGCGGCATGCGATCGCCTGCCCGTCGCCCGGCAAGGCCACTTCCGAGACAATCTGTTCCACGATCGTTTCCCGGTTTCCCGCGGCCAGATCGATATCGATCGCGCGGCACTGAGTTCCCGGGAACTCGGTCCCTATTGCGCGCATAAGGCCAAGGGCTTCGGCGTTCTCCACATTCTGTACGGGCTCATCCACAATCTGCTGTAGACGATCCGAAATAATTTCGATGGAATCGAGCCGGTTCGATCGTTTGCTCTGCAGCAGCATGACAAGGCAATCAAACGCCGGCACGGGCATTGCGCGCACGGTCCAAAAGCAGAGCAAACCGGTTGGACGTAAACCGAGTGCAGCTACCTCGCGCCATAACCTCTCGTAGTCATTTCGTCTCTTCGGATTGATCGAGAATCGAGTTCCATCGCGCACGAAATCCGTCGCAATTGAGACGGTGACGACAGCTGCTCCCTGCATTTGCAGGCGATTCGCCACCGCTTCCCCAAGACCGGAAGAGTCGATCAACACCAGCCATGGAGCGGCTGTCTTTGCCGTGTTTCGCGTTGAAACCAAGGAGGCAGGTGGCGTACTCTGCCATGCCGGAATGTAGAACCACGATGAAATATCAGCCCGCTTGCCTGGTTGTTGCAATGTCTCCGGAACGGTCTGATCTGCAGGTCCTGCCGCGTCCCCCGGCCTCGCTTGAGACGTCTTCGGAGGCGGCTGAATGTAATATCTTTCCCGTTCGAAGGGATATCCGGGCAACGGTATACGGCGCACTTTTTCGGCCGGATGCAGCTCGGACCAAACCAGATCGATTCCGGCCTTCCATAATCCTGCCGCCGTTTCAAGAAAGATCAGATCGTCGCCCTTCCTGCGGTTTTCCGATCCTAGCGACGGGAGGCCGACGCTCTTGGGGGTCTGCTGCCGAACCATTCCGATCAAGGCTTCGCCCGGGCCAACTTCCATCAGAAGCCGGCGGCTTTCTCCGAGAGTGGCAACACATTTGCTGAAGCGTACCCGCGACACGATCTGGTTCGCCCAATATTGAGGGCTCTGCGCCTCGTCGGAATCGATCCAATTTCCGGATACGTTCGAGAGCCAAGGAATGGCGGGCGCCTTTCGCGGGACAGCCGCGACTTTATCGCGAAAGGCTTTGGCCGCTTCCGCCATCAGGGGGCAATGGAAGGCATTCTTCGAGACAAGACGAACGGAAGCGACGCGATCCTCTGCCAGTTTGCGCTCGAGCTCCTCGATGGCGCCGGGAAGTCCCGACGCGACCGATAACTTCGGCGCATTCTCGGCTGCCATCCAAACGTCCGATACAAAATAGCGTGCAAGCTCTTCGGGCGCCAGGAGGACCGCCAACATCACTCCGGGCGAGGACTGGCCCATCAGCCGGCCGCGCTCGGCCGATAGGCGCAGACCGTCCTCAAAGGAGAAGACCCCGGCCACAGTTGCCGCGGTGAGCTCACCCAGGCTGTGGCCCAACAAGGCAACCGGCTCCGCGCCCAGCCGGCGCCATCGAGTGGCCAACGCATATTCGAGAAGAAAGAGCAGCGGCTGAGCGACGCTCGTTTCCTTCATCGTCTCTTTGAGTTCGCCGGCCTGACCATGACCGGCGAGAATGCTTAAGACCTCAATACCAAACTCGTCTCGAATGAGCTGAGCGCCATCGTCCACAAGCTCGCGAAAGGAACGATCCGCACGGTACAGGCGGGCGGCCATGCCGATAAATTGCTGCCCTTGTCCAGGGAACAGAAAGACAATCTCGGGATGGATGATAGGTTCAGCAGGTCGTTTGCTCAGTGGTTCCCGAAGCTTGGTGATCAGCTCCGTAATATTCCCAGCCACGGTTGCAAACCGGTACTCAAAGGCCCTTCGCCCCGACTGAAGCGTCGATGCAACTGAAGCAAAATCGGTCGCAGAATTTGCTTCTAAGTGATCCGCCAGCCTCAACCGATATGTTTCGAGCGCGCTCTGGGTGCGAGCCGATACGGGGATGAGTCGAAGATGATCCTCTTTGACCGAGAAATCGACAGACCCATTTCGCTCGGGAGCGCTGGTCAATACAACGTGAACATTGGTTCCTCCGATACCAAACGAACTCACACCGGCCCATCGTTCCTCTCCTACAGGCCAGCTCATTGCGGAGGAACTTACGACGAACGGTCCCCGTTCAAGGCCGAGGGTTGACTTGGGTTCGCGAAAGTTAGGCGTAGGTGGAATCACTCCGCGCTGAATTGCCAGGGCTGCTTTGATCAATCCAGCGACGCCGGCAACGACATCGGTGTGGCCGAGGTTCGCCTTGACCGCCCCTAACATGCAGGGCGTCAGTCTATCGCCGGCAAATACCTCAGCAAGCGCAGCGACTTCAATCGAGTCGCCAAGCTCGGTCCCTGTGCCATGCGTTTCAATGTAGCTGATCCGGTTCGCAGAGACGCCGGCTACCTGCTGCGCCTGGCGAATGACGGCCGCCTGTCCGTCGATACCGGGAGCCGTGTAGCCAACCTTTCCCGCACCATCGTTGTTCCATGCCGAGCCGCGAATCACCGCGTAGATCGAATCTTCATCCCTCAGCGCAGTCGAAAGCTTCTTCAAGACGACGACCGCGACACCCTGCCCGGGGACGGTCCCATTCGCCTCCTTGTCGAACGGCCGGCAGTATCCGTCCGGAGACATGATCATGCCGGGTACGTAAAGGTACCCCGTTCCCTGCGGAAACGAGATCGAAACCCCACCGGCTAGCGCCATCTCGCATTCGTCGCGAAGGATGCTCTGACATGCAAGATGAACCGCCGCAAGTGATGTCGAGCACGCGGTCTGGACCACGATTGCCGGTCCGCGCAGATTGAGCTTGTAGGCAACTCGAGTCGCGAGGAAATCCTTTTCGTTCCCCAGCATGAGCTGATACCCGCCTACGCTTAGAAGCAATTCGGGACGAGGAATGAGATGGGAGAGGTAGTACGAGTTAAGGCTAACTCCGGCGAAGACACCTATCTCAGCGTCCTCGCCTGTGTATCCCGCATCCTCGAGCGCATGCCATGCCGTTTCGAGAAACACCCGGTGTTGGGGATCGGTGATCTCCGCCTCGCGCCGGTTGACGCCGAAAAACTTTGCATCGAAGGAGTCCCCGCCTTCGAAGATCGTTCCACGGCGGACAAAATCCCGGCGCTTGAGCCAAGCTTCGCCCACGCCTGCCGCCGTCACGTCTTCATCGCTGAACGTTGAGATCAGGCACTCGCCTGCCTCAAGCGCCCTCCAGAATTTTTCAAGATTGGGGGTGCCTGGAAAGCAGGCGCTGATACCCACGATGGCGATCGCGTCGCTCCAGAACGCGTTGCCCGCGGGCTGCATCGAGACTGCCGCGGCAGACCGGGTATCTGTCTCCGGCATCAGGGATAAACTCCCGCAGCAACCGTCTGCTGAGCCTGCCGCTCTAAGTACGCAGCCAAAGACCGGATGGTCGGGTAGCGGAAGAGATCGAGGGCACCGATGGAAGCATCCAGTTTCTCCCGAAGGATGGTGAGAACCTGAATCAGCAAGAGCGAATGTCCACCCAGATCGAAGAAATTGTCTTGCGCGCTGATGACGTTCTCTTTGAGGACTTGCGACCAAGCGGCGGCTATGACCTGTTCAATTGAGTTGCGCGGCGCCAAGACTTCCGTGGAGCGTTCTCGCATCTCTTGCTGAGGAGCAGGGAGCCGTTTTCGGTCCACCTTGCCGTTCGGAGTCAATGGCAGTTCTTCCAGGAAGACAAAGGTTCCCGGCACCATGTATTCAGGAAGGCGCTCGTGAAGGAGAGCCCGCAATTCGGAAATCTCCGGCGTCTCCCCGGCCGGTCGCACATAGGCCACCAACCTTTGGGCTGCGCCTTGTCCCTGAACCGTAACTACTGCCTGCCGTACCGGGCTGAGAGCCTCCAAGGCGGCTTCAATTTCGCCCAACTCGATCCGGTGCCCGCGCAGCTTGATTTGCTGGTCCCCTCGTCCCAGAAGCTGGATCTGTCCGTCGCGGCGGTATCGCGCCAGGTCGCCGGTGCGGTACATCCGCCAATCGGCCGTGAACGGGTCAGGCAGGAAACGATCTTTGGTCAACTCGGGGCGATTGCGGTATCCGCGGGCAACGCCGGCTCCTGCAATATAAAGTTCGCCGGTCACCCCGATAGGAACGGGCTCCCCGTCGCGGTCCAGAATATACATTTTCGTATTGGCGATCGGACGCCCGATCAAGATCGGATCTTCTCCACTGCTCACGCGGTGTGCCGCAGACCATATGGTTGTCTCCGTCGGCCCGTACAAATTCCACAACTCTCGGCCGCGTTCGAGTAGGCTGTCGGCTAATCCAGGCGGCAGGGCCTCACCGCCGCACCAGATGCGCAAGTCGGGTTTGCCCAGCCAACCGGAATCCACCAGCATGCGCCAAGTAGAGGGTGTTGCTTGTAAGACAGTTGCTTCGGATTGCTCCAGCAGTTCGGCAAGGGCGAGCGGATCGAGTGCCTGCTCCCGGGAGGCTAAAACTAACTTTGCTCCGCAGAGCAAGGGCCCAAAGAGCTCTAGTCCTGAAATATCGAAAGACAGGGTAGTTACTGCTACCAGCGTGTCGCTGTTTTGCAGTCCCGGCTCCCGCATCATCGACCACAGCAGGTTGACGAGCGCGCTATGCGGAATCTCAGCTCCCTTCGGCTCGCCGGTTGAGCCTGAGGTGTAGATGAGATATGCAAGATCCGCAGACTCAGGATTCTCCAACTCAAGCATGGAAGATCGATCGCCCTCAACCATCGCCTGGCTGATATCGAGCAGCTTCGCGGCGGTTGGTGGAAGTGTGTCCATCAGATCCGCTTGGGTTAGAACCAGCAAGACGCCGGCATCGCCGAGCAGAAACTCGATGCGCTTTGCCGGGAATGCGGGGTCCAGAGGCAGATAGGCTCCGCCCGCCTTTAAGATTCCCAACAACCCCACGATCATTTCCAGACTTCGATGGATGTAGAGGCCGACCACCGAATCACGATTCACCCCTCGGCTGCGAAGCGCTTTGGCTAATGCTTCTGACTGCATGTCCAATTGCGCATAGGTGAGCTCGCTCTCACCCATCACCACGGCTGTCGCACCGGGTGTGGCTTTTGCCTGAGCGCGAAACCATTCAGGAACAGTTGTGTACGCACAGGCAGATATCTCGGTCCGGTTCCAATCCCTCGTGATTCGGATCTGTTCTTCCTCGCCGAGAAGGATCAAGTCGCCGATTCTCCGCGTCGGATCGGCGACGGCCGCTTGGAGTAAGCGAACGTAATGGGACTTCAACTGCTCGATCGTCTCTTCTTCGAAGAGATCGGTGCTGTAGGAAAAATCGCAGCGGTAACCGTCACCGAGGGGCCAAACCAACACCATCAAGTCCACGCCGGCAAGGCCGCCGTCGAGGAGAGCGTGGCTCACCTCGAGCCCGGGAAGGCTGAGTTGAGGCAAAGGCACATTCTGCAGATTGAAAATAGCCTGTACGACTGGACTCTGACTCAAGCTGCGCTCGGGGCGAAGCACTTCGACAATCTCGGCAAACGAGACATTCTGGTTTGCGTGGGCCGACCGCGCGGACTCGCTAACTCGCGTCATCAATTCGAGAAAGGTCGGATTGCCGCCAAGGTCGCTGCGTATCACGACCATATTGACGAAAAATCCGATCAAAGTGGTGAATTCCTGTAATGGGCGAACCGTCGCACTGCTTCCCAACAGGATGTCTTCCAAACCCGTATAGCGGAAAAGGAGAGCCTTAAACGCAGAGAGCAAAATGACGAATGGCGTTGTGCCCATTTGACGGCTGAGCTTACGAATGTCTTCTCCCAAGCTGGGGCCAATCGCAACCAGGCTGGTTTTGCCTTTGTAGGTTTGTTCGGGTGGACGCGGTTTGTCGAGCGGCAACTCCAGGATTGGCAAACTTCCGCCGAGACGATTGCGCCAGAATTTTATCTGTTGATCTGCCGCTGTCTTGCCCACTTCCAGTTCCCACCGCACATAATCCTGGTAACGAAGCCGTAATTCGGGTAGCGGCGAAGGCTGGCCGGTGACGAGGGCCGCATACAACTCCGTCATTTCCCGGAAGAGAATGCCAAGAGACCAGCCGTCTGCCACGATGTGCTGAACCACGATAACCAGCAAATACCGCTCTTGAGATACCTGAAAGATGGTCGCCCGCACTAACGGAGCTTTCTCCAAATCGAAGGACCAACGGCTCGCCTCGCAAGCCAGGCTTTTCGCTTTCGCTTCTGCTTCGGACTCGGCAAGATCAGTTAAATCGACACAATGTATCTTCCAGGAGCCGGCATCGAGTATTCGGGCAAAGGGCTTCCCGTCGCGATGAAAAAACCCGGTTCTGAGCGACTCATGGCGATCGATGACGGATTTCAGGGCAAGTTCGAGCGCACCGTGATCCAGAGTTCCCACGAGCCAAAGGGGGATACTGATGTTAAAAATGGTGCTGCTTGGATCGAGTTGCGAGAGGAACCAGCCAATCTGTTGCGCTCGCGACAACGGCAGTTCCTCAGTCAAATCATCGTTGTTCGGGGGGACAGTCCAAACCTGAGTTTGCCGGAGAAAAGTTATGATCTCGGCTTTGCGGGCCGCGAGCTCTGCTTTGATCTCCGGAGTTATCGCCTGCTTCGGCGCATTGCAGACCAGACGCTCTCCATTGACGGAAAGCGTGACTCCGATAGCGCGAAGATCGGAGAGGAATTCGATGAGCGACTTCATAAAACAATCTCCTCGTACCCCGAAGCCTCGGCTTCTGAAGCTTCGCTGGCGCATGGGCCGGCCATCAGTGCGTCCAGGTAGGTCGCGGCCAACCGGAGATTGGGATATTCGAAGAGAAAGGTTGTCGGAAGAGCAGCGGCCGCCGAGGTTTGCAATTGATTCTTGAGCTCCAGGGCCATCAGCGAGTCGAGACCGAGCTCCGCGAAGGGTTGATCCTCAGGCAGGCTAGAATCTGGCGGAAGCATGAGCACTGTAACAAGTCGCGTTTTCAGGTAGTCCTTGATCGCACTGAGGCGCTCGCTTGGAGAAGCCGTTTCTACCAGCGAGGCCAGAGTCGCGGACGATGCCGCCATCGCGCCGGTATTCTGTACTTCTCCGGCCAGCTTCTCGAGAAGCGGCCAGTCGTGATGGGCTGTCCGCGAAGCAAAAACCAGCTTCCAGTCAAATGGCAGCGCGGCGAGCTTCGGCTCTCCGCTCAAAATCGCCTCCTCTAGAAGCCGCATGCCCCGATCGGGGGCGATCTTGCCAATCCCAATGACGCTCGGCCGCTGAGTTACTTTGACGCGTGTCGCCATACCGATATCCGACCAGGCTCCCCAGGCAATCGAGCTTGCCGGCAGGCCCTGCTGATGGCGCATTTCCGCAAGCGCATCGAGAAAAGAATTGGCAGCCGCATAATTCGCTTGCCCGCTTGACCCAAGCAGCGCTGCTGCCGAGCCAAACAACACGAAGAACTCCAGAGGATGTTGCAGGGAGAACTTGTGCAACAGCCATCCACCCGAGACCTTGGGCGCAAACACAGTCGCAAGACGCTCGGGGTTCTGGTGCATCAGGATGCCGTCGTCCAGCACTCCGGCCGCATGCAGAATCCCGCGCAACGGTGCGGACGCTTTGGAGACCTGCGCGGACAGCTCGGCAATTCCCTGCTCCTTCGAAATATCCGCAAGGATGAGATGAATGCTGACCCCGGCGGACTCCATTGCATCGATCTGTGCCCGGACTTCGGCGGAGGGCTCTCTGCGGCCTACCAGATAGAGTTCCTTCGCACCGATCTCCACCAGCCATCGGGCGCTGCGCAGCCCGAGTCCACCGAAGGCGCCTGTGACCAGATATCCGCCATGCGGCTGAATGTGCAGACGAGATTGCGATTTTCCGCTGCTGAATCGAACCAACCTCAAAATCCCGATGCCTTCAGCCCGCAATGCAACGGTGTGCTCCTTGATGCCTTGACGCAGCAGAGCCGCAAGCCGGCCAAAGTCCGCCGCACTCGGACCCATTGGCAGGTCCGCGTGGAAGATATGCAGATCGGGATGTTCGAGCCGCGCTACTTTCGCAATCGCCTCGGCACCGCTTGCCGTCAAATTCGGACGATCCGTTGGCTTGCAAACGATCGCTCCCTGGGTCACCAGCCAGATATCAGGAGGCTTCGACTGCGTTTCGATGACTCCCTGAAGAAGGGAGACGATCGTATTCGCTGTTTGCAACGTTGCCGCTGGAACATCTTCAGCACTGGAACGATCCGGCAGGAACAGGACAATGGCATCCGGCCGCTCGGCGCCGCTTTGCAAAAAGGAACGTATGGCTCCGTGACTCGTCTGCAGATCCCCCGAGGAGTGTCCGTTGAAGAGAGGAGCCTGATCGATCAGCTCGTGCACCCTGATTCCAGCAGCCTGAAAAGAGGTCTTCGCTGCCGTAAGCTCGCTTCCCGTGCCGGCAAGCAGGACGGAACGCACGGGATGGCCGCCAGTTACCGAAGTTGGATCGACCGTTGTCCATTCCACACGATAAAGCTCTGGGTCGATCGATCCATCGGTGACTTGTCCCGGTGTCGACGATGCCTCTTGAACTCGCGGCACCGCCGCAGCCCAGAAGCGCTGGCGCTGGAACGGATAGGTCGGAAGAGCAAGCTTCAGGCTGGGCCGGTCTCGGTAGACACCTCCCCAATCGATTGGCACACCGGCAAGATAGACCTGCTGCAATGCCTCGAATGCACAGACCCACTCTTCCTTTCCGCGCCGCAGAGCCGGCACGCAGGGGAGAGTCATTTCAGGACGCGCTGCCTTCGCCATGCCGAGCAGCACCGGGTTAGGACCAATTTCAATGAGAAGGCTGGGATTTTGCGCGAGCAACGCGTTCATTCCCTGGTCAAATCGAACCGTTCCACGGACGTGACGCCGCCAATAGGCCGCGTCGGTCGGCTCTCCAACCGCCAGGAGCTTTCCGGTGACGTTGGACACGAATTCTATCGTGGGCTGTTTGAAGTCAAGGGTCCGAGCGTGTGCCTCGAATGCCTCGAGAATCGGGTCCATCATCGGCGAGTGGAAGGCGTGCGAAACAATGAGAGGTTGAGTTTTGACTCCCGCGGCCGCAAGCCGAGCGGCTAGCGCGTCGATCTGGTCGGTGCGCCCGGAGAGGATGGTGTTCTCCGGTCCATTGGTCGCCGCAAGAGAGACGGCCGGCGGCAGCGATCCAAGAACCGCCATCGTCGCCTCTTCGCTGGCCCGCACCGCCATCATGCTCCCATTTCTGGGGAGCTCGCCCATCAGACGGCCACGCTCCGCCGCGAGAGTCAAGGCCTCCTCCACCGTCAGAATGCCTGCCATGCAAGCAGCGACGTACTCGCCCAGGCTGTGCCCGATGACGATCGACGGATGTACTCCCCAGGACTGCCACATCATGGCCGTCGCATACTCGAAAGCGAAGAGCGCGGGCTGGGTCCACTCGGTGTTGTCGATCAGCCCCTGCGGTACTGCGGGATCTCCAAAGATGACTTTCGTGAGTGGATACCTGCGCTTGCCCTCGAGCGCGCGCTCACAGCGATCCATGGCAGAGCGGAACACGGCGTTGCTTTCATAGAAAGACCGGCCCATTCCTGTGAATTGCGATCCTTGCCCGGTAAACAGGAATGCGATTGGCGGCAGATGGTAGGAGGTTGCGAATCGATAGAACGGGGAGTCCTGCAGGCTTCCCGAGCCAATGTCTTCAAGCTGCTGGACCGCATCTTCGACCGAGCGGGCAATGAGTGCGACTCGATGCTGGAAGGTCGAACGACAGCCATTTGCAGTCCAGGCGAAGTCGCTCAGTGCTGTTTGAGGATTCTCCCGGAGAAAGCGTGCATATCTGCGGCAAAGGGCAACAAGAGCCTCAGGAGTCTTGGCCGACAGAGTAATGAGCTCAACTCCCGGGCCGGGCGCAGCCGCTGTTGGCTCAGAGAGCGGCGGTTCCTCGATGATCAGGTGAGAATTGGTTCCGCTGAATCCGAAGGAGCTGACCCCCGCAATCCGCGGACGTTTCGAGCGGGGCCATTTCTTCGGGTTGGTGGGGATTTCGAATGGCATCCCCGCAAGCGCTTCATTCTCATTTCCCGGGGTTAGATGGAGATGAGGAGGGAGCGTTTCGCGCTGCAGTGCGAGCAACGTCTTGATGACGCCAGTGACGGCTGCCGCGGCCTCCAGATGGCCGACGTTCGTCTTCACCGAGCTCAGCAACAGCGGGCGCTCCGGATCCCTGTCCCTGCCGAAAACATTGGCCAATGCACCCAGCTCGATCGCATCCCCAAGTACAGTACCCGTGCCATGGGCCTCGATGGAATCGATGTCGCCTGGATTGAGCCGCGCCTGGGCCAGCGCCGCCTTGATCACCGCCTCTTGCGCCGGACCATTCGGCGCGGTCAAGCCACTGCTGCGTCCATCATGATTGATGGCTGATCCGCGGATCAGCCCGAGAATGCGGTCGCCATCCACCTTGGCGTCGGAGAGCCGCTTCAGCACGAGAACGCCGCAACCCTCAGCGCGAGCAAAGCCATCTGCCTGCTTCGAGAATGTCTTGCAGCGCCCGTCGGCAGCCAGCATGTGCGCCTGCGAAGGAATAACGAAGCCGACCGGAGTCAGCAATGCATTGACGCCGCCCGCGATCGCCCGGCTGCATTCACGGCTGCGGAGGCTTTGACATGCGAGGTGGATCGCGATCCCGGAGGCAGAGCACGCCGTGTCCACCGAAAGGCTCGGCCCGCGCAGGCCGAGAAAGTGCGAGAGCCGCCCAGCGGCCATGGAGCCTGCAATCCCCGAGCCGGAATACGCGTTGAGCACCGATTCGTCCGACTGCACCATCCTCTGCTCATATTCGCCGGTGCCGATGCCAATGAAGACGCCGGTTGGGCTCTCTTCCAAACGGTCGGCCCGCTCGCCTGCATTTTCAAGGGCCTCCCAAGCTGTTTCGAGCAGCATCCTGTGCTGCGGATCCATCCCGGGCGCCTCGCGCGGTGAGATGCCGAAGAAAGCGGCATCGAACTGATCGATATTGGCGACAAATCCGCCGAACTTGGTAATCGCCTTGCCGGGCGTGTCCGGACGCGGATCGTAGAATTCGTCGGCGTCCCACCGCGAGAGCGGAACCTTTTCAATGGCATCCCTGCCCGTCTCGAGAATCGTCCACAACTCCTCCGCCGTCTCCGCCCCTCCTGGCGTCCGGCAGGCCATGCCTATGATTGCGATCGGCTCTACGGCCTCGTTCTCCCGCATGGCGAGACGGCGCTCGAGTTCCACCGCGAGCAGGGCCAGCCGTTTCGGCGACAGGTTCTGGATACGTTTTAGAAACTCATTCGACGTTTGGTCGCTGTGCAAATTCGGGTCCCCCTCGATCACAAATGAACTTTTTTCTCAAAAATCAAATCCACTTCCTCGTCGGACAACTGCTCGATGTCGTCCAGAATGCTTGGGGCGCGAGGATCGTTCGCCGGCTCGCTCGAAAGCTTTTCTCCTGGTTTGGTCTGCTCAAGAACAGGCGCCGGGAATATCTCGCTTTCCACGAACCGGAGCATCTTTTGCAGTGTGGGATAGTCGAAGACGAAGGTTGACGGCAGCGGCCGATCGAGAACTGTGGAAAGGCCGTTTCGCATCTCGATCGCCAACAGGGAGTCCATCCCGAAGTCACTCAGCAGCTTGTCGGGGTCGAGCCGGTCGGACGACTGGAGATCGAGCGTCCGGCGCACGACACTCTCAAGCAAACGCAGAATTTCCGTCCTGCGTCCTGCGACAGACGCCGCCATGATCCTGGAGAATGCTGCGCGGCGTGGATCTTCGGCCGCCGTGGAAGCAGGCCTATCGCTCTTTGACTTCTGATTTTCAGCGAAAGCGCTGAGTGCTGCCGCGGCCGCCGCTTCCCTGAGCAGATCGGCGTAGAGGGGGCGCTGTGCGTCCGGAATATTGCCAAGGTACTTTGGCCAATCCACGGCAGCGACCGCTATTTGCGAACCCGCGATACGAAGCGCCGAGTCGAGCGCCGCCAGAGCATCCGCGGGAGGCATGGCCTGCATTCCCGAGCGCGCCAGATGCCTTTGCAGATTTTCTTTCGAAGCGAGTCCCGTCTCGCCCCAGGCTCCCCAATGGACGGCCAGCGCCGGCAGCCCCTCGGCATGCCGAACCGCCGCTAGACCATCGAGAAACGCATTGGCGGCACAATAATTCGCCTGCCCTCGTGAACCCGCAAACGATGCCCAGGAAGAGAACATCACAAAAAATTCAAGCTTCGTCTCTTTGGTCAACCGATGCAGGTTCCAGGCGCCGTCCACCTTGGGGTGCATCACCTCGGCAAATCGATTCCATGACTGCTCGGAAAGAATGGCATCGTCAATCACTCCCGCGCAATGCCAGACACCGCGCAGTGAGCCGCCCGCCTCGCGAACGATGCGTTGCGCGATTTCGAAATCTGCAATGTCGCCTTGAACGGTACGGACCCTTGCACCCCGGGCCTCAAGCTGCGCCACTACCTGAGTCGATTCCTCAGAGAGCTGCGATCGTCCCACAAGAACCAGATCGCGGGCTCCCCGATCGACCAGCCACTCGGCCAACCTGGTTCCAATGCCGCGCAGACCGCCAGTAATGAGATGAGTGCCGGTATAGTCTCTCGCCGAAGAGCGGACTACGATTCTTCCAATATGACGGGCCGCCGCCATATACCGAAAAGCCTGTTTGATCTCATGCTCATCGAAGGTGGTCAGTGGCAGCGCCGGCAACTCACCGGCTGCGATCTCTCCCAAGAGAGCCGCCATCCGTTCACCCACCCAAGCGGATCGGGCGGCGAAGAGGGGGGTAAGGTCGGCCACCGTATACGTGGCCGTGGGCCAGTTGCGCTGGATCTCGACGGGCGATCGAAGATCGGTCTTCCCGAGTTCCACGAACCGTCCGTTGGGTCTCAGGAGAGCCAGCCCTGCATCGATGGCTTTGCCCGAGAGCGAGTTCAATACAACATCCACGCCGCCGCCGGTCTGGTCTTTGATCTGATCCTTGAACGCCAGCGTGCGTGAGTCGAACACATGTTGAATTCCGAGGCTGCGCAACCAGGCGCGCTTGGTCTCACTCCCGGCGGTCGCAACAATCTCCGCTCCGGCGCGGCGGCAAAGATAGACCGCGGCCAAACCCACCCCGCCTGCTGCCGAATGAATGAGAACTCGCTCTCCTTTTTGGACGCGAGCAAGCTGATGGAGGCAGAAGTCGGCGGTGAGATAAGCGACTGTCTGCGCCGCCGATTCTTCAAACGAGAGCTGGGGTGGCTTATGGACCACCAGGTCGGCCGCAGTCAACACGGAACTCGAAAAGCATCCTGGGGCGATGGCAATCACGGAATCGCCGACTTGAAAGCGAGAGACACCGCTGCCTACACGGGCGATGACCCCGGTGCAATCGGTTCCGATGGATCCGGCATGATCGAGCAGCCCGGTCGCCTTGAGCACATCCCGGAAGTTGAGCGCCGTCGCGCGAACGGATATTTCCACCTCGTCCGGTTTCAGCTCCGCCAGATCCAGAGGAGCATAGGTCAGCTCCTCGATTCCCGTTCCCAGCACCAACTGCTTCGGTTCAGATTGAGTGCGGGGAAGCTCAGCCGCAGGCAATCTTTCGATGGCGGCCGTATATCGCACTCCGGAGCGAAATGCGACGCGAGGATCGTTGACTCCAACGAGAACTTCGTCGGCAATCTGAGAGGCGAGCAGCGCGTCCTCCTCGGCAGGGCCGTCTATCAGCGTGCATCGCAGTTCGGGCGATTCAAGCGCAACCGCGACAGCCATTCCCACGAATGGAGAATCCAGCAGATGAAGGGATGGAGCAGGCTCCTTCACGACACAGGCATTTCTCGTCAGCAGATAGAGCCGCGGCTTCTTCCCAGCGCTGCGAAGAAGCGCCTGCACCACTCCAAGGACTGACCGGATGCCGTGTTCCGTCTGGGCGACAACGCTTCCGGCAGGATTGCCGGAAGCATCGTTCGCGGCAAAACAGACCACCGCATCGAGATCGGCGGACTGCGGTGGCAAGTCAACCGCTTCGCCGGGTGCCATCACCTGGACGGCCATGCCCTGCTCGCGCATCCGAGCCGCCACTTTCTCCGCGCGAGAGTCTTCGGCGACAAGGGCGACTCGCAGATTTCGAGGGCCGGCCGGCAAAGCGGTCCGAGGGGTCTCGGCCTGATGCCAGGCGAGCCGATAGAACCAGTTTGTCCAATCCTTCCTGGGACTCGCCAGTTTCCGGAACAGCATACCGGTGAAGGTAGCCAGAATGCTTCCGTCCGAACTTACGATACTGACATCGACAGAAAGCGTGCCAGCATCGATCCGCCGGCTGCGA
This sequence comes from Acidobacteriaceae bacterium, assembly GCA_036267335.1. GTDB lineage: Bacteria > Acidobacteriota > Terriglobia > Terriglobales > Acidobacteriaceae > PALSA-350. The sequence goes on along the minus strand of DATAWF010000227.1, from coordinate 15,469 downwards.
AGATGACTCCAACATGTGAGGCCAGGCGCGCCGTAAATCCGAATCTCGCCGACACTCGCGGGAAGATAGAGTTCTTCATCCGCCCGGACCGCTCCAATCAATTGGAGACACGCGTCCAACCGCCATGGGGCAAAGATATATCCCTGCTCCCCGGTCGTGGCCTGGATCTCGCCTAAGGCTTCCTCGGGACCATGCCATATCCGCACGAGTCCCTGAAATCTGGGCCCGAACCGCGCTCCACTGCGAGCCACCTCCTCATAAAAAGATGCGCTGCTCTCGTGCTCGATCAGGCGTCTCTTGATCGCCTCAAGATCGATCTGTTCTACCGCGGCATGCGGATCGTTGCCCGCGAGTGCGGGTCGCAGCTGGGCTTCCGAGACACTCTGCCACGCATCTTCGCGATCGTTGCCGCTTCTCGCAAAGATCCTCACGCGGCTGCGCCCCTCGACAGCAGTTTCAACAAGCAACTGCACTGTCGATTCCGGATCGACAACCAAAGGGACCAGCAGCGCCAGATCTTCCACCACTGTGGATGGACCGAAGAGCTTCGAGCCGGCTTCGAGCATCAACTCCACATGTCCGGTCAGCGGAAAGATCGGTCTCCCATCCATCACGTGCTCGCCGATCCAGCCAGTGGCGCCCCTGAGCTGCAGCTTCGATTCAAATAGAGTGCCGACTCCGGCTACAGAAATCCGGCTGCCGAGCATCCCGTCCGTTGGCGTCCCTGGCGCCCTGTTGAACCAAAAACGCTCCCGCTGGAAGGCGTATCCGGGCAAAGCGACACGGTTGTAGCGATGCCCCGCCTTCTGCGCCTCACCACCGGCTCGCATTCCGTGGATGAACGCTTTGGCTACCTCGACGGCACCCGTACCTTTGCTCGTTGCAGGATCCTGGCGGCCTGACTCCTGTGCCCCGACCTGCCCCTGAAATATCCCGGCGGTGCGAGAGCCTTTCTCCAGCCATGTTCGTATCTTCTCTGCCGCCTCGGCTTTGCTTTCGGCAACCACTGCCAGGCGCTCCGGGAAGGCCGCGCGGCCTCTCGCAGCCGTCTCGCAGATGTCTTCCCAACCCGCGTCACTCCGCTCCAGAAACTCTGCGTAGCGCTCTGCGAGCTCAAGCAGAGCGGGCGCGGTACGCGCGCTGATCACAAGCGCTCTCTCGGTTGGCAACCCCTCTGTAGGATGAAGGATGGGTCCGATTCCTTCAAGGATCACATGAGCACTTGTTCCGCTGAACCCGAAAGAGCTGACGCCCGCGATCCGCCGCCCATCCACTGCGGGCCAGGGCTGCATCTCTTTTGCAACCTCGATCGGCAATTGATCCCAGCGCACGTGCGGGTTGAGACGATTCAGGCTCGGATGCGGCGGAATAACACCGTGTTGCAGGGTCAGGACAACCTTGATGAGTCCAGCGATTCCGGCGGCGGCTTCCAGATGGCCTATGTTTGCCTTGAGCGCCCCTAGAAGCAGGGGGCGCTCCCGCTTGCCCGACCCAAAGACTGCGCCTAGCGCCTCAGCCTCGATCGGATCGCCGAGGGAAGTTCCGGTTCCGTGCGTCTCGACATAACCAACCTGTCGTCCCTCCACACCCGCATTCGCATGGGCTCGCCGAAGCAATTCCTGCTGGGCCTGCCCATTGGGCACGGTGAGTCCGCTGGTGGCTCCATCTTGATTGACGGCCGACCCCCGGATCACAGCCAGAATGCGGTCTCCATCTGACTCGGCCTCCGACAGGCGCTTCAAGACAATGACGCCGCATCCTTCGCCGCGAACAAATCCATCTGCTGTCTCGTCAAACGTTTTACAAAGACCGTGCGGCGACAACATGCCGGCCTCAGCGAAAGCGATCGAAAACTCGGGAGCCAAGATCAGGTTGACTCCGCCGGCCAATGCCATGGAGCACTCGCCGTTGCGAATCGCGGAGCAGGCCAGATGCACGGCGACGAGAGAGGAAGAGCAGGCGGTATCCAGTGAAACCGCGGGTCCTCTGAGTCCGAGCACATAGGCGAGCCGGCCGGAAGCGACACTGGAGGCAATTCCCGATGCAAAATGAGGATCGAGTGTACTTCTGCCCGAATCCTGCAACTGCAGTTGGGAGTAATCGTGTGCGCAGACGCCAACGAAAACACCGGTAGAGGATTTGTAGAGCGAAAAAGGATCGATACCGGCATCTTCCAGCGCCTGCCAGCTTGTCTCGAGCAACAGTCTCTGTTGCGGATCGATTCCCGCCGCTTCGCGCGGCGAAATGCCGAAGTGCTGCGGATCGAAGGCGTCGATCTGGTCGAGCAGGCCGGCCCGACGCGCCGATTCCGGCAACTGTGTCGGGCGTCCCACCTCGTAAAAGCGCTTCTCGACTCCCTCCCTTACTGCAACACGCCCTTCGGCCAGCAGCTTCCAATAATCCTCGGCACCCTCGCCCGCGCCCGGAATACGGCAGCCAATGCCGATGATGGCGATCGGCTCGGAATATTTCCGTTCGAGCTCCTGCACGCGAGCCTGGGCTGCCTGCACGGCTAGGAACGCCTGCTTGAGCGGCGAAAGCGGGGCTGCGGGATCGGGTTTGCCTGGATGCGTCATCGCATTAACCGCTCACTGAGAAGCTTCTCAACCTCTTCTTCTGACATGGCGCTCAGGTCGTCTGCTGACAACATCGGAGCTTCAGAAAGCTGGCTGTTCGCCTCGGATTTCTGCGTAGCTAAATTGTTCTTCGCATCGTCTGGCTCTCGCGGAAGATCGGCTTCATAGGTCTCGGCCTCCATTGCGGAGAGCAGCGCAGCGGCCAGTTCGCCAACTGTTCCAGTATCGAATGCGATGGTCGAAGAGATCCGTTTTCCCAACCCGGATCCTTTGGCCAACTGGGCCTTCAGCTCGAGCGCAATCAGCGAATCCATTCCCAGGTCGCTCAACCGGTCCCGGCGGCTGAGCTCTTCTGCATTTCGCGCCAAGTTGAAGACCCGCCGGATGGTCGAGCGAACGAAGTCGAATGTCGCGGTCTCGCGTTCCGGTGGTGCGAGCGTGCTCCATATTGCCGCAAAATCCGAAGCAGAATCGGAGGCAATCGAGGGCGCCGCGACTCCCCAATCGGACGCTGCCAGAACTAGTATCTCAGTTGCATCGTCGCGCAATTCGTCTCGAGTGCTGCGCGCGATCACAACATGCTGGCCGATCCCAGAGACCGGAGATCCATCAGCAGGCAATGTCATGACAGGCGAAAACCCGTTTTGCTCCAGCAGCTCGCGCCACTGCTCCGGGTCAAGCAGAGGATGCTTCTGGCGCAGATCGTCTTCAAAATGCTGCCAGCCCTCGATCAGCCCGGTCGTCATATCGAACCAGCTGTGGTGGGTAGTCGCCTCGAGAAGCACCATCAACCCGCCCGGCGCCAGCAACTGTTGAATTGTCTCCGATGCGGCCGCAAGATTGCGCGCGGCGTGCACCACATTTGCGCCGAGAACAACGTCGAATTGCCCAGCCGCAATCCCCTGCTCCGGCAAAGGACGATCCAGATCGAAGATCGCATAGTGCATGAAGGGAAACGCGCTAAATCTGCCTCGTGCCCGATTGAGAAAGAGCTCCGACACATCGGTGAACCAATAATCCAGTTGGCCGACAGGGAGAGTCGGCAAAATGGCCGATGTGGTACCCCCGGTTCCCCCGCCAATTTCTAGAATGCGCGCATTCCTGCGCGGACCGATGCTGCGGACAACCTGATTGACCGCAGCGGCCACAATCGGGTTCAGATAGCGCGCCTCGGGCGTGGTCTCATACACTCCTTGCGCCAGCGAAAAAGAGCCTTGGGGAAAGAGCGTCTCAAGCGGGCTGGTCTTGCCCGTGACCACCTGCGGCAGCATCGAGCCGCAATGGCGGAGATACGCAAGCAAGCCTGGATTGTCCGATAGCTGCCGCTCCGCTTCCACCCAGTAAGGCTCGAGATTTACCGGCTTGAATTCGAACGATGCACGGAAGCGGTCCCCATCGGTCGCCAATCTGCCCGCGGCGGCCAATCCGTCGAGCCATCGCTTCACCAGGTTGCGATACAGCGGCTGAATTCCAGAACGCGTGATCACATCGTCCACCAGCAGCCAAGCTGACGGCGCCAATGCTCCAGTCTCGATCAAGGCATTCTGCGCGTGAGCCAAGGTAAGCTGGTGAAGCGCTTCCCACTTCTTTGCATAGTCGCCGACGTTCCAGCCGAGGGGTCCCTGAAGGCTCTGGGTCTCGGCCGCACGGATCGCCGCTTGCCAGGTCTGCTCGCGTCGATGCCGGCGCTCTTCCCGCGGAGCCGGGCCTGCCCAGAACCGTGTCCGGCGAAATGGATAGACCGGGAGATCGCCAGATCGCACAGCACGAAGATTCGTCAGAGCCTGCCATGCGAGAGTTCCGCTGCGTACGAAATCCGCCGCCATTCCCCCCAGGGTGTCGCCGGCGATCTGAGAAAGTTCCTGGGAACCGCTGACGGCAACGCCCTCGACCGCATTCCCCGCCAGCCACTGCTCCAACAATTCGGCTGCTTGCACTGCATTGCTTGCCCGCAGAGCCAAGCGGTATTCGAATGTGGTCCGCCCGGTCAGGGCGGTAAAACAGATATCGGCGAAGCGCAGGCTTGATTGGCGGAGGAATGGGACGTAGCGGCCGGCAAGCTGCCGCAGGGTCTCCGCAGACATGGCTGAAAGGACCAGCAGCAACTCTTGCTGTCCGTCTGGTTCAGCAGCATGGGAGTTCTTTGTGCAATCACCCTCCGGGGACGTGAGGATGACGTGCGCGTTCGTCCCGCTGAACCCAAAGGAACTTACTCCGGCGTGCAGAGCCCGGCCAGTGGCAGGCCAGGGTGTGAACGCCGTGGGAACCTCAATGGGCAAATGCGCCCAATCGATCTTGGGATTCGGGTTTCGGAAATGCAGTTGGGGAACAATGCCGTGACCGGGCTGCATCATCAGCACCACTTTCATGAGTCCCGCGAGCCCCGCAGCGGCCTCGGTATGCCCAAGGTTCGTCTTCACCGAGCCGGTCCGGAGCGGCTCGGTCGCGGCCCGGCCCACGCCATAGACCGCAGACATTGCCTGAATCTCCATCGGATCCCCCAACGGAGTTCCAGTGCCGTGCGCCTCGACAAAGCTGATTGCGGCCGCTGGAAGACTCGCATCCTCAAGCGCCGCCCGGATGACCTTCTCTTGCGCGGGACCATTGGGTGCGGTCAAGCCCGCGCTACGGCCGTCCTGATTGATAGCCGAGCCTGCGACAATCGCGATGACCGGATCGCCATCCTGCCGGGCGTCGGCGAGCCGCTTGAGCACAACGACCCCGCAGCCTTCACTGCGGACGTAACCATCTGCTGCGGCATCGAATGTCTTCGAGCGGCCGCTGGGCGAAAGCATTCGAGTCCGCGAGAAACCGACGTTGAGCTCCGGCGAAAGAATCAGGTTCGCGGCGCCGACGATCGCCAGGTCAATCTCCTTCCGTCTCAAGCTCTGCACCGCCAGATGCAGCGCCACGAGCGAAGCGGAACAGGCTGTGTCGACCACCAGCGCGGGACCTTGGGTGCCAAGGAAATACGAGATGCGGCCCGCCGTGATGCTCAACGAACCTCCGACCCCCGTGTAGGCATCGATCTCCCGAAGATCGCGCATCGTCTGTCGCGCATAGTCACAGTTCGACAACCCTAAAAACACGCCTGCTGATTTGTTGAACAAGGACTTGGGTTGGATGGCAGCACGCTCGAGCGCTTCCCAGGTCAGCTCCAGCAGAATTCTTTGCTGCGGATCCATGCTCGCGGCTTCGCGCTGGTTGATGCCGAAGAATTCCGCGTCGAAGGCATCCACATCGGAGAGAAAACCTCCGTGAGGGTCATACATCGTTCCGGCCTGGTCTTGATCGGCGTGGAGATACTCGCGTGCGTCCCATCGTTCCGGAGAAATCGGCCCGATTAAATCCTCTCCTTCGCAGAGCGCCTGCCAGAATCGCTCCGGCGTGGTGACGCCCCCTGGAAAACGCATCGCCATTCCAGCGATCGCCACGGGCTCTCGATAACCTCTCTGGGTCGCGTCGAGCTCCGCGCGCAATTGGCGGATTTCCACCAGGGCACGCTTCACCGGCGACAATTCTTCCGTCGGGGTCAAACCCAACCCTCGGGAGTCAGCGTTCTGTGCCATGGACAGGTCTCTCCAATTCCGCCAGCAATAGGGCCTCGGCCTCGCTCTCGCTAAGGTCTTCGATGTGGTCGATCAGGGCGTTGACAGCGCCATCCTCCTCGGCGCCAAACATCTCGCTTAGCAGGTGGTCCCGGAGTGCATGCAGCGTCGGATAATCAAGCGCCAGGGTGGGCGACAGCCGCCGTTCGAGAGAGTTTTGCAGCGCATTCCGCAGCTCGACGGCCATCAGAGAATCGACGCCGAGGTCATGCAGCGCCGCATCCTCGTCGATCCTGCTGTCCGCCGCCAGCGACAGGATTTGTACCGTCTGCTGTCGCAGATGTTCCGCAAGCATCGCCCTGCGTACGTCAGCCTCGGCCTGCTGCAAACGATTCGCAAAACCAGCCTTTGATTCGACCGGCATCCCGGGAAGCGAACTGGCATCCCGCCCGGATACAGGTTTCTCTTTCGCGGCGGCGTCCAGCAACTCGAAGAGAGCGCGTGCCCCGCTCGGCCTCTGCTTGACGAAACGATTCCAGGACGCGACCGCCAAAACCTGGACGGCCGGTTCCGTCTGCGCGAGCGATACGGCGAGCGCATCGGTTCCGCTCTTCGGCGTGATCCATGCAAGCCCCATGCTCGCCGGCTTCAAATCGACCGCCATTCCCGCACCGGCCCAGGGTCCCCACGCCACGCTCAGCGCCGGAAGGCCCCGGCTGCGGCGATAGACAGCTAGTCCGTCCAGCATGGCATTCGCGGCGCTGTAATTGGCTTGGCCTGCCATTCCGATCAGCGCTGCGGCCGATGAAAACAGCACAAAGAAATCCAGCGGTTGAGTGAGCGTCGTCCTGTGCAAATTCCAGGCGCCTATCCATTTTGGCTTCGCCACTTTGACAAAGGATGCAACGCTTTGCCGCAGCAGGCTATGGTCGTCGAGTGACCCGGCTGCATGGATGACTCCCCGCAGAGGCCAGGCGCTGGGGATACTGTCGAGTAGAACACGCAATGCAGCCTCATCCGTTACATCCACACGTTCGACTCGTATCTCGGCGCCGGTTTGGCGCAGCCGATCGATGGCTGCACGGGCCGCCTCATTCCCTCCTCCGCGCGAGATCAACAGCAGATGCCTTGCTCCCCCGTTTACCAGCCATTCGGCGAAGTGCAGGCCAACGCCTCCTGTTCCGCCGGTAATCAGATAGGTTGCCTCCGGCTCGACAGGCAATCTTGGATGCCCCACAACGCGGCTTACCGCGATTTTGCCGATGTGGCGCGCTTGCGCCATAAAGCGGAAAGCCTCGCCTGGATCCCCGAATTCCCTGACCGGAAGGGTGGAAATCTGCCCCGAAGCCAACATCTCCAGCATCTCGCGCAGCAGTGCAGGCACGAGAGTCGAATCACGGTCCGCTTCCTCTCCGAGGTCGAACTTGGAATACTCCACATCGGGACGAACACGGTGCACGTATTCTTCTGTCAGTACATTGCGCTTGCCTACCTCAAGAAACCGTCCTGAAGGGGCAAGGATGCTCAACGTATTCTCCGCCAGGATGCCGGTCAAGGAATTGAGCACGACATCCACACCGCCCCCGCCCGTCTCTTCGATCACTCCGGCGGCAAAGTCGACGGTCCTCGAAGGAAACACATGACGAACACCGAGGGAGCGGAGATAGGAACGTTTTTCCTCGCTGCCAGCAGTCGCGAAGATCTCGGCGCCTCTAGCAACGGCGAGATGGACAGCAGCCAGGCCCAATCCTCCGGTAGCGGAGTGGATCAAGATCTTCTCCCCCGCCCGCAGCCTGGCAAGGCGATCCAGCCCCAAGAACGCGGTGAGATACGCTACCGGCAATGCTGCCGCTTGCACAAAAGTCATCTGCAAGGGAATTTTCGCGGCATTGCGCGAGGGGATAGTAACGAAGGTTCGGAAGCTGCCCAACGCGAATGCAAATACCCGGTCCCCGGCACGATAGCCGCTGCGCTCTCCCGCCCGCACGACAATGCCTGCGCACTCTCCGCCTAGTTGCGGCGGGAAGCCGGGCAGCATGCCCAATGCGTTCATGACATCGCGGAAGTTCACGCCATGGGCATGGACCTCGATTTCAATCTCGTCTGCTCGCGGCTCAACACGCGGAACGGATACCGACAATAGCTCGTCGATGACTCCTTTCGGAGAGGGGCGAATTTCTGAATTGTCTCTCTCAACCGTCTCGGCAGATTCCCGCATCCGCTCCGCCAGTCGTGGCTTCCACGCCGAACCATTCCTCCACGCGATCTCAGCCTCACGCGTTCCTGCAACCACGCGAAGCAGATCCTCCGCATCACCGGCAGCGTCGAGATCGACGGCGTGCGCGTCAAGTTCGGGAAACTCCACCGCCGCCGTACGCCGCAGAGCCCAGATAGCGCGGCCTTCGACAGAGAGATCGACGGACACGTGAACGGCCGACTGCGCGTTGCGAGTGACAAGCCAGACGCCGGAAACGAGACTGATCTGCTCCCGCACCAGGGCCTGAAGGAGGGCAAGCGCGCGACCGTAGCCTTGGAACTGCTGCAGCTCGCCCAGCATCTCCTCACGCAGAAACGGGGCCTGACGGACATAGATGACGCCGGCGAGCCCCCCGGAGCTGGCTTTCGCCTCCCGAAGGATCTCCGCGGCCTCTTGCTCGCCGTCGCCGGTGACCTTCCCGAAGCTCACAACCCAAGCGTTTCCGCCCTGTCTGCGGATCTGTTGGGCGATCTTCTCGCCGAAGGCTGCATCTTCTCCCCCAGCCTCTGCAAGGACCAGGCAAGGGCCTTGCAACACTTTGGGGTTCTGGCTCAGCTCCGCCGGTATCCAGTCGATGCCATAGATTCCGGCTCGCGTTTCCTCCCGCGCGCGCTTACGCAGCCGCAGGTTGGTGAGCCGCGCCAGCAGGTTGCCGTCCGCGCCATAGATGCCTATCTCCGCGGCCATTGTGTCGGAATCGATCCGCCGCACACGCGCGTGGCTCCAGCACTTGCCAACCAGAGGGCCATACTGGAGGAGCTTTTCTAAACTCAAAGGCAGATATAGGGCGGCATCTTCGGCCACCGCGGCAGTAACTTGCAGACACGCATCCAGCCGCCATGGAGCAAGGTGGAAGCCGGCCTCGCCCGCAGTTCCATGAATTTCACCGAGAGATTCGTGGTCTCCGGTCCATAGCCCTGTCAATCCGCGGAATGCGCCCTCGAACTGAATTCCGCGTTCGGCCATTCCGGCATAAAACTGTGTGACGTCGGTTGGCCGCAGTCTCGCTTGGATCTTCGCGAGATCGATCTGCTCCGCCTCCAGATGGTTCTCGAGCGGCGAGCCGGTCGAAGCTCCGATCCAACTTCCGATCCAGGCTTCCGACATCGTCTCCCACTCGCCCGTGTCATTCTCAGCGTAAATCCGTACGCGACTGCGGCCGGCCGCCTCGGGCTCGACGACGGTTTGGACCGCGCGCGGCGAATCGATGGCAAGTGGAGCCTGGAGGATCAAATCCTCCAGCACTAGCCCTCGGGTGCGCATAACTTCTGCACCGGCCTCCAGCATCAGCTCAAGATGCGCGGTCGCGGGAAAGACTGGGCGCCCTTCGACGACATGCTCGGCGATCCAACCGAGGGCGCCATCGGCCGACAGCTCCGTCTCGAACTGGCCGCGCACGCCCGCCGCGCGAAGCCGCCTTCCCAGCAGCGGACGCCCTGTGGCCTCGCCTTGCGCCTCAGCCTTGCCATGCCGTGCCTCGACCCAAAAGCGCTGGCGCTGGAATGGATAGGTAGGCAGAGCGACGGATCGGTGTCTTCGATCTTCCTCCCAGCTTTTCCAATCGATACGCACGCCGCGTACGAAAAGCGCGGCGATGGCGTTTGCCAGATCCCGCCAGTCGCTCGCAGGCGTGAGCTGAACTGCAGGCAAATCCAGCTCGGCTACACCTGTCACAACAGCAAGAGTGACTTCGGCACGCTCGAGCTGTGCCTTGAGGGCCGAACCGCTATCGGAGACGAGAACCGGATCGATTCCCCAACTCCGCCATCTCGACTCCCAAGCCTTGGCGCGTTCTCCAGCAGCCGCGAAGGCGTCACCAAACAGACGATCGAGTCCCTCCAGTTCGTGGCCGAAGATCAAAGCGGCACGCAAACGCTCGCCGGGCCGTACGGTGCTTCGATGAATCTGGCTCGACGCGCCATTTTCTAGCCAAACTCCGATCTGCGCGGCTGCTTCTTCCTTATCCTTCGCGACGATGGCCAGCCGTTCCGCAAAGACCGCGCGCCCAGTTGCCGCGGAGTGGCAGACCTCTCCCCAGCTCGCGTCCGTCTGCCCAAGAAAGACAGCGTACCGAAGGGCTAATTCCCGAAGAGCGGCGGGAGTCCTCGCGGCGATCGCCAGAACTTCAGCGGGGCGCGTTCGGGTTTCGATGGCTCGCCGATCTTCGACTCCTTCGACGATGGCATGCGAATTGGTTCCGCTGAACCCGAAGGAGCTGATTCCAGCAATCCGCCGTCCTTCGACTGGCTCCCAAGGACGTATTTCAGTTGCCACTTCCATCGGGAGATCGCGCCAAGGGACACGGTGAGTCGGATTCTCGCCGTAGAGCTGGGCTGGAATCTGCCGGTGGCGCAAGGCAAGCAATACCTTGATCAGACCCGCGACGCCCGCGGCCGACTCGAGATGTCCGATATTGGTCTTGACCGATCCGAGCGACACAGGGTTTTCGCGCGGCTTGCCGTCGCTGAAGATCGCTCCCAGCGCTAGAGCCTCGATTGGATCGCCGAGCGCGGTGCCCGTACCGTGAGCCTCCACATAGCTCACCTGCCGCGGCTCAACCCCGGCATTCGCCAGCGCCCGGCGGACCAATTCCTGTTGTGCCAGTCCGTTCGGTACGGTCAGGCCGCTCGAAGCGCCATCCTGGTTCACGGCTGAGCCAAGAATCAGGCCGAGAATTCTGTTTCCGTCCTTTTCCGCATCTCGCAGGCGTTTCAGGATAAGAACTCCGCAGCCTTCTGCGCGGACGAAACCATCAGCCTCTTCATCGAAAGCGCGGCAGGCTCCTCGCGGTGACAGCATCCCCCATTGCGAGCCCATGATCAGTACCTGGGGCGTCGCCAGCAAGTGCACGCCCCCCGTGATGGCGAGTCCGGTTTCTCCCTGCTTCAAGCTGCGGCAAGCGCGGTCGATCGCGACCAGCGATGAGGAGCAGGCCGTATCGATGGCCATGCTCGGTCCCTGCAGGCCATAGAAGTACGACAGCCGGCCATTTGCTGCGTTCAAAGCTGACCCTTGGAGAAAGTGGGCAGCCAGTCCTTCCCTTCCCAGGCAATTCTGATAGTGCTGCGCGTACTCGGTCATGCTGATTCCGATGAACACGCCGGCGTCCTGGCCTGCGAGACTCTTGGGATCGATTCCAGCGTCTTCCAGGGCCTCCCAACTCGTTTCGAGAAGCAGACGCTGCTGGGGATCGGCGGTCAGCGCCTCACGCGGCGAGATGCCGAAGAACTCCGCGTCGAAATCGCCCGCATCGGTGAGCAGCCCCGCCCATTTGCTGTAGGTCTTGCCCGGAATGTGCGCCGCTTCTGAATCGAATATCCCTTCCAGATCGATGCGCTCGCGCGGAATCTCGGTCACGGCGTTGCGCTTTTCGAGCAGCAGCTTCCAGAACGCCTCGGGATCGCGGACGCCGCCGGGGATACGGCAACCCATTCCGACAATCGCAATCGGCTCACGCTGCGCCTGTTCGAGCTCATCCACGCGGCGGCGCAACCCTCGCAGTGCGAGTAGCGCCTGTTGCTCCGCGGTCAAGGCCTTCGTGTCCGCCATCTCACTGCACCCCAAGCTTCCGTATCGCAGCTAGCTCACTCTCCAAGGCTGCATCGATTTCCGCATCGCTCATCGCCGCGATCGCATCGATTTCCCTGTCCAACTCCGGTTCCATCGACGGAAGTTGCTGCAACTCTTGGGCACCGCCAAATAACACCGAATCCAGAAACCGCGCCAGTGCGGAAATATTCGGGTAGTCCAGCACCAAAGTCGTCGGCAGCGGCACGCCGACATACGCTTGCATTCTGTTTTGCAAGTTCACGCTCATCAGAGAGTCCATGCCCATATCCGCGAGGCCGCGACTCTCATCCACCAACTCATCCTGAGACATACCGAAGACCTTCTTCACTTCGGAGCCCACAAAGGCTTGCAACTGTTCCAACCGGTCATTCGCGGCGAGTCCACGCAATCGATCGAGAACATCGGCATCGCCGATCTTTTCGGAATGGGCCGGTCTTCCCTGATTCACCACTGAGGCAACAAAGGCATGGCGGTCCTGGTGTTCCAGCGCGGAACCGAGGGTTGCCCAATCGATGTCCGCCACCATGCCCGTCTCTGCGCCGGAAACGACGAGACGAGCCAGCGCATCAAGTGCTTTTCTGGGCGGCATCGGCCTGAATCCGGAGCGTGCAATCAGCGCTCGTTGATTGTCGGCCGCGGTCGTCTCCCATAATCCCCATTCAACGCTCAAGCTCGTGAGTCCCTGCGCAGCGCGATTCGCGGCAAGCAAATTCAGGCAACTATTCGCCGCGGCATAAAGCGATCCGTTGCGCGAACCGATCGAAGCGGCGGCCGAAGAAAACAGCACGAAAAGATCCAAATTGCTTTTTCGCGTGAGCCGATCGAGCACTCTGGCTCCTTCCACTTTTGCCCGGAAGGCGGTCTCCACGTCTTGCTGGGAAGCATTCGATAATGCTGAAAACGGCAGAGCAGCGGCTGCGTGCACAACACCGCGCAGGGGCTGCCCTCGCTTTACGATGTCCGCGATGAGCCCTCGCATCCGATCCTCATCCGCTATATCGCACGCGACAGCCTCTACGAAAACGCCCTTCGCCCGTAGAGCTTGCATCCTTCTATCGAGCGACGCGTCATGCATTTGTTCGGGACTGCGTCTGCCAATCAGCATCAGATGCCGCGCACCGCAATCCGCCAGCCACTCGGCTAGATGGAGACCGATCCCTCCAAACGCGCCGGTGACCAGGTAGCAGGCATCCGGGCGAAGCGTTAGCGGCTTGCTCATGCGAGGCACGGCGGCACGAACAAGCCGGGGCGCGAAGCGTTTGCCTTGCCGAATCGCGATTCGATCTTCTCTTCCGGCATGAAGAATTGCATCCATCACAGGCTCGGCCGCTTGCTCATCTTTCCGATCGAGGTCGATCACACCCCGCACGAACTGCGGATACTCAAGGCCACAGGATCGAGCGAATCCCCAAATTGCCGCTTGCTCCCAATTCCAAGGCGCGGCCGACGCTCCAACAGGTTGAGCCTGTTCTGTCACGAACCAGAGCTTGAGATTCAATTTGCTTCGGATCGCAGCTTGGGTGAATGCAAGTGCGTCGGCTGTGGCCTGAACAGCACTGCGTCCATCGGCGCTCAGAACGACATAGTCAGGGCAAATCTTCTCTTCGTGCAGCCATCGGAAAAGCGGGTCGACTCCTTTTTCTGTCGACTCTCCAAGAGCAAAGCAGTCTCGTGAGGGACCCGATGGAATCGAATCGCCAACGATTAGGATGGCCCGGTCTCCGCGCAGCCGAATCGCCGATGCCAGCCTCTGTTGAAAGCCGTTGTGATCTGCAAAAATCAGCCAGACCGCTGGGCGCCCGCGCTCCGAAATGCCCTTTTCCAGAGGAATCTCATGCCAGTCAACCGCATAGTACCAATCCTCCGGAGCAGTATTTTCTTGCGGGGGTAGGGTCGGCGCGACTGTTTCTGCAAACCAGTATCGCCTGCCTTGGAAGGGATATTGTGGCAGGCTGACGATATTGCGGCGCTCAGAAATAATCTCTTTCCAATCGATTTCGACGCCCTGTTCGTATTCGTCCACCGCGCGTGACAGTCGACACTCGCGATCGACCATTGTTTGGTTTCCTTCGCGATCAGACGGGTTCAACCCGGCCGATATTGAAGCACCTGCCTGAGAACCGGAAACCCGGCAGCGCAGGGATTCTGCTATCTCTTGACCACCTGTCCCAAGGACGGCGATACGATAACGGTGATGCGTGCGGTGGACTGTGCTGGTGTAGGCAATGTCGGCTATTTCATCCCAAGAAGCACCCTCTATGCGTTCGGCATAAGCTGTCGCCAGCGAATGCAGCGCCTCTGGAGCCTGGGCCGACACAGCAACCAGCAAGCGGAGACTTGGAGCACTCATCCCAGCAACGGCGGGTCCCTCTTCCAGAACTACGTGAGCATTGGTGCCTGACCATCCGAAGGAACTCACACTCGCAAGCCTGGGGCCTTGGGCGGACCATTTCTCGCCGTGTACGGGTACCTTGAGTCCCGATCTGTCGAGTACCAGGTGAGGATTCAATTTCTCAAGGTGAGCCACCGGAGGGAAATATCCATGCCGCATCGCCAGTACGACCTTGATCAGTCCAGCGATGCCTGCGCCGCCCTCCAAATGTCCTATATTCGCTTTGACAGAGCCCAGGACGCAGGGCACGAGCCTTTGCTTTCCGCCCAACACCGCGGCGATGGCTTCGACTTCGATCGGATCTCCGAGCGCGGTCCCCGTCCCATGCGCTTCGAAATATCCGATGTCCAAAGGAGAGACCCCGGAATCCTGGAACGCCCGACGCAGAAGGCGTTGCTGCGCCAGGCCGTTGGGCGCGGTGAGCCCGTTGGTGCGCCCATCCTGATTCACAGCCGACCCACGGATGACCGCGAGGATGCGGTCATTGTCCCGCTGCGCGTCGGAGAGCCGCTTCAAAACCACGACGCCGCATCCTTCCCCGCGCCCGAAACCATCGGCACGGCTGTCGAAGGTCTTCGAACGTCCATCGCCGGCCAGCATCTGCAACTGCGACATGGCCACGCTGGTTCGTGGAGACAGAATGAGATGGAGACCGCCCACCACCGCACAGTCGCAATCCTTGGCACGCAGGCTGCGGCAAGCCACATGCACCGCTACCAGGGACGAAGAGCACGCGGTATCGATGACCATGCTTGGACCGCGGAGATCGAGCCAGTAAGCCAAGCGGCCCGCAATGACATCGTGCGCCGTGCCGGTAGCCGCATATCCGTCCAAGGTTTGGGTATCGGCGAATTGCATCGCCCCGTAATCGGCGCTGTGTCCGTGAATTCCCACAAAGACGCCGGTCTCGCTGCCGCGCAAAGCCGCAACGGTCAAGCCTGCGTCTTCGAGTGCATGCCAAGCTATTTGAAGAAAGATTCTCTGTTGCGGATCCATCCGGTTGGCTTCAACCGGAGGGACGTCAAAGAAAGCAGCGTCAAAACTTCCTACATCGCTCAGGAACGCCCCGCGGCGCATATTCGTCTTTCCCGGGGTCGGGACCTTCGCGGAGTAATAGAGGTCGCTA
>DATAWF010000226.1:0-7010 GCA_036267335.1 Acidobacteriaceae bacterium | reverse complement strand
ATCGTCCCCGCGTACCAGGAGACCAGCGCCATAGTCCCCAGCACTGTAAGCGCCGCCTGGATGAAATTGGACGTGAGAGATGTGAGAGCAAATACGGGTAGCAGAAGGACGGCGATCACAAAGAGAAGCACGGCGAGCAGCCCCGGCACATGCTCCATCGGGTTGAAGCCGACTTCGGTGAGCAGCAGCATCTCCGTCAGCAGATAGCTGACAGCGATCCAGCAGATCAGAAAAAGGGTCTTGGCCGCGAGCAGCTTTTTCCATTCGTAGGGCCGCGTCAACCAGAACTGCCGATTCCCGACCAAGGGTTCATCCAGCACGATGCGCGAGATCAGCAGCCACCAACTGAGGACAAGCAGTATCGTCGGATTGACCGCAAACCCAATGTAACGAAAGCGCGTGACAGAACCTGGGCTTATCCTCGTGAGCCGAACGGGATTCCATATGCCTGGCGAGAACCATACAAGAGCAGCCAGCAGCGCAATCGACAGCGAGATCTCCCTCCAGAAGCGCCGGGTGTCCTTGGCGAAGATATGCAGAATCTGTTTCATGCTCCCACCTTCCCCTCGGCTGTCGTCTTTACCGGCGCTGCTGCGCGATGCTTTCGACCGGACTTCGCTATGGCGAGAAAGATGGCTCGCAGGGGCATGGCTTCCACGGCGACTTCCTTGGCTGCGGGGAACCTTTCGGCAAATTCCCGCTCACTCACTCCCGCATGGAAACGGCTGTGAACAAACCGCACGACCGAACTCTTCGCCTCGGGCAGAAGCCATTCCTCCGGCATCTCTGCCGGCAGCCGCGCTGCACCCGTCAATGTGATCGTGACCTCACGGAAACGCTCGGCAAGTGTGCCCATCTCTTCAGAGAAGAGCAGGCGCCCGTTTTCGAGGTATCCGACATGGCTGGCAAAGCTTTCAATCTCCGCCAGGTCATGCGAAGAGAGAAAGATGGTCGCATCTTGCGCTCGCTCCAGTATTCCCTCGATCAGTTCGTCGCGCACCAGCGGGTCGAGTCCGCCCAGCGGCTCGTCGAATACCATGAGCTTCGGCCGATATGGCAGGGAGCTTGCAAATGCAGCTTTCATTCGCATTCCGCGCGAGAGGTGCTTCAGCTTGCAGCGGAGCGGCAGATCGAATCGCTCCACCAGCTCGCGCTCGAGCGCCCGGTCCCATTGGGGATAGAAGGGCCGCACGAAATCGAGCATCGCGCCGACAGTCATGCCTTCCGGCAGCTTCTGGTTCTCCGACACATACGCAATCTGGCAGAACTTCGCGCCTTTCAGCGAGCGTGAGTCCTCGCCCAGCACCTCGGCCCGGCCGCCGCTCCGCCGCAGGATGTTCATCAGCACCTTGATCATGGTCGTCTTGCCCGCGCCATTCGCGCCCACCAGCGCGTAGATCGCCCCCTCCGGCACCTCCGCATCGATGCCGCGCAGCACCTCGGTGCGGCCGAAGCTTTTCTTCAGCCCTTCCATTCGGATCGCCGCATTCATCTCTCTTCGCGCCCTCCCTCTCCACCGCTCAACCGCTGCCAATGCCTTTCGATCGCCGTGAGGATCTCCTCGCGCCCGATTCCCAACCGTTTGGCTTCGACCACCAGGCCTTCGATCTCGCGCCCCAGCAATTCGGTCCGTTCCTGCCGGGTCGCGTCCGGCATAGCCGCCACCACCGTTCCGATTCCGGGCCGGGTCTCAAGCATGCCCTCGTTCACCAGATGAGCCACAATCTTGTGCGCCGTGTTGGGATTGATCTTCAGCTCCCTGCTCAGGGCGCGCACGGAAGGAAAGCCGTCTCCCGGCTGCATCTGTCCCGAAACGATCGCCTTTTTGGCGGCATAGACCACCTGATCGAAGAGCGAGACGCCGGTACGGAATTGGACGCGGAACGGAATCACTCGTGTACTATTACAGCTAGTACACTACGAAAGCAAGAAGAATTTTTAGAGAAGACCGCATTCAAAACCCCGCAGGCAACTTCACAAGAAACTGCTCCTGATCGAGTATCAGGACTACAACGTGAGCGACGCCCAGAACAACATGCAAGCAGCCGTGCCTCAGATATCGTGCCCACGCGCAGAAGCGGCACTGACACGTTGAAGCTGGGGATTCCTTTGAGCAGCTTTTGGGAACTGCAACTCCCTCCGCGTGGCGCACTCCGAAGCCCATCGTTCCTATTTCGATCCTGCCGCGGCGGCCAAACCCATCGCTGGCTCGCCGCCCCATGCGGCCGCCATCTGTCGCGACGCAGGGGCGCGCGGCATTTCCGGAATTTTCCCAAATTAAACCTGCTGCCGATCCCCGGGCCGCCTGTCACGGTTTCGGCACAGTGACCGGTCCATATTGGGAATGCGACAGCTGCGGGCACTTATTTCACGGTTCTGTAATCCAGCTTCCGCCTGGCATTCGCCGCCTTCAACATTTCTGCTAAAGTGCCGGTATTGCACTTGTTACGGTGATCTAAACTGACAACCCCAGCACCGGAACTCCCCCCCCCTAAAGTGGTATACATATCTGTAGCGGCGACCGATATAAATAACCGTCGTAAGCACTATTGAGTAACTTCGGGAATCAGCCGCACCAAGTAGAACTGCCTTGGAAGTTCCGAACCGCTTAGACGGGGAGGGGCACGGCTGAAGGGCCCCTATAGCCTGGAGCATTGTTTCGGAAGGTACCGCACAAACACAGAACCGTCGATTCGCCGCCTATTCGTGGCCGGGGATGAGACGACTGGAAATGCACGAATGGCCTCCACGTCGAGCGGGGCCGGGTCGCAGTGTGCCGAATGGCCGCCGCGAAATTGAGAGTGGTTTCGGAGGAAGAAATAGAATGGCCGACGTTTCCAAAGCGATGCGAACTGTTCCCGGCCTTCTCCTCCTTTTCCTCCTTTCGTTCTTCCAGCCCATGGCTCGCGGACAGGTGATCCCGGCGCTAAAGGCGCCAGCGCACCTGAATGCATTCGGCACGTTTACGTATGCCGATTCCGGCTGGAATGGCAAGACGATCTACGGATACACGCTCGGCGGAAACTGGCAAACCGCGCACCTCCTTGGCTTCGAAGCCAGGGGATCGGCGCTCACTTTCGGCAGTACTGAGCATCAGTATTCGGCCCTCGGCGGAGCCCGCGCTGTCTATCATCTCTCGCGTTTTACGCCCTACGCCGTTGTACTCGGCGGGGTGGCCCACGCGCGGTGGCATGGAATCGTCAACGGCCATCTGGATACTGAGGCGAATGTCGGGCAGATTGGTGCCGAATGGAGCGTTCTCGGCGGCGTGGACTGGTATGCGCATCATCGACTGAGCATCCGGGTGGCGGAGTTTTCGTATTCCAAGATTTACGTCTCACCGCAGCTGTCGCCGTGGTCGATAAGCAGCGGCATTGTTTACCGGCTGCGTTAAAGGGGCGCCGGGCCGCTGTAGTTGAAGCATTTTTATCCCGCCGGAACGTGGTCGCGCTGTTTGCCACGGAAAGGCACAACCGGGAGCGATTTTCCCGTAGACACCCGAAGCACAGGGTGCGCTAGCTCGATTCGGCATCGTCAACGAAGGGTTCCTGCTCGGACGAGCCGCATGAAAAACCGAAAAAAGAAAATCGTTGCTAAGCGAGAATGGCGGAGCCATGCCTAAAGAAACCTTTGTCAACTTCCCAGAATCTGTGTCCGGCGAGAGCGAACGAGAGTGGTTCGTAGCCTACACCATGTCGCGCCATGAGAAGCGAGTCGCGGCGCACTGCGAACGGATTGGGGTCCAGCACTTTCTGCCTCTGTACGGCTCGCGGCGGTCTTGGAAAAACCGGACCACAGTGGATCTGCAAATGCCGCTCTTTCCCAATTACATCTTCGTGCAGCTCGCTCCCGGCGACCATGGCCCTCTCTTGCGGCTTCCCGGCGTGTTGAGCACGGTGGGAAATGCAAACGGACCCGCGGTCATCCCTGCCGGCGAAATCGACGCATTGCGGCGCATTTCAGGGAACAAGACGATCGAGCCCCATCCCTATGTCACTGCCGGGGATCGGGTCCGCGTCAAATGGGGCCCTCTGGAAGGGATTTCCGGTATCGTCCTCCGCAAAGGCAACAGCGTTCGCTTTGTCGTGACGCTCGACCTCATCGGAAAAGGCGTGGCACTGGAAATTGACGGAGAGGCGCTAGAGCTTCTCTCCCGGTCCCAGCCAGCTGCAGAATTTGCCGTGGCTTGAAACCCTCTTCTCTCTATGGTTCGAACAACGGCGGTTAGCCGCTTCTTCCGGCCTCCAATAGACGCGGAAGATATTTGTGATCCGATACGGCCGTCGTGCCCTAAGGACAATCCGCGCGCTCTACACCTTCGCTTTATCCCAATGGAGTTTCCTTATGTCTTGGTTCTCCCTACCTTCCGGTAAGCAGGAACGCCTTCCGGGCTACCTCCTTGCCTCCCTTATCGATCTATCTCTTTTTGCGGTCTGCGGGTTTCTCGCATTCCAGCTTCGCTTCGATAGTTCGGTGCCGGCCCCTTACGCGCGGTTGATCCTGCCGGCCATTTTGGTGTGGATGGCGGCTAAATCGGCGGCATTCCTCGTCGCCTCCGCGAATCGCGGATATTGGAGATATACCTCTCTCGAGGAGGCGGTCCGCATTGGGGCGATCAACACCGCCGGCTCCTTTCTCGCCGCAGCGCTCATGCCCTTCGTGGTGCGGCACTCCATCCCCCGCTCGATTTTTATCCTGGAATGGCTTCTCTCCTGCTTCCTGATTCTGGGTGCCCGTCTGGCGGTCCGGCTGGGCACGAATGTAAAAAGAGGCGGGAAAGACGAAGGCGATCGCTCGCGAACTCTGATCTATGGCGCCGGGATGGCGGGAATGACGCTGGCACGCGAGCTCAGGGAAAACCAGCCGATGAAATGCAAGATCGTTGGGCTGATCGACGATGACGCACGCAAGGTGGGTCTCACTTTCCATGGGCACAAAGTTCTTGGCACGGGGGAGAAGCTTTCCGATCTGGCAAAGAAATACGAGATTGACCGGGTTCTGATCGCGATGCCCTCCGCTACCGGTCCGCAGATGGTTCAAGTGCTCCAGTTTGTCATCGACGCCGGAGTCGACTACAAAATGGTCCCGAGTTTGGACGAGATCATCGACAGCACAGAGCTGGGACAACAGATCCGCGCCGTCGCCGTCGAAGACCTTCTGGGACGAAAACCTGTGCTGCTTGACCAGCAGCGCATCAGCGAGCGCATCCGCGGCAAGGTCGTGATGGTTACGGGCGCCGCCGGTTCCATCGGCTCGGAACTATGCCGGCAGGTCGCCAAATTCAATCCCCAAGCCTTGATCGGCTTCGATGAAGCGGAGACGCCGCTCTTCCAAGTCGATCGCGAACTGGGCAACAAGTTTCCGGGGCTGAAGTTCTTCCCCGAAATCGGCAATATCACCCGTATCAAGAACCTCAAGCAGGTCATGGACCGGTATCAGCCGTCGATCCTCTTCCATGCCGCGGCCTACAAACACGTTCCGATGATGGAAAGGCATGTCTTCGCTGCCGTCGAGAACAACATCTTCGGAACCTGGAATGTGGCCCGGGCAGCGATTGAAAACGGCATCCAGGACTTCGTGATGATCTCCTCGGACAAAGCCGTCCGGCCGACCAGCATGATGGGCGCAACCAAACGTGCCTCGGAACTGGTGATCCGCGCATTGCAAAAAGAAGGCGGCACGCGTTTCGTCTCGGTGCGCTTCGGAAACGTGCTGGGAAGCAATGGAAGTGTTGTGCCGATCTTCAAAGAGCAGATTGCCGCGGGCGGACCGGTGACCATAACCCACCCGGAGATGCGCCGGTACTTCATGACCATTCCGGAAGCGGCACAGCTTGTGTTGCAAGCTTTTTCCATCGGAAACGGCGGAGAGGTTTTCGTGCTGGACATGGGAGAGCCGGTCAAGATCGTTGACCTCGCCCGCAATCTCGTGCTGCTCTCGGGACTGCGTCCCGACCGCGATATCAAGATCGAGTTCACGGGACTTCGCCCGGGAGAGAAGCTCTTCGAAGAGCTGAACCTGCAGGACGAGTACCTCGTTCCCACCGCGCATCCGAAAATCCGCAGCTATCATGCTCCCTTTTCGGCCGATCTGCGGGCGATGCGGGAAGCCCTGGATCAACTTCAGAACATCGTCGATGGCAAAGATGTCGGCCGGCTCGTGTTGCTTCTGAAGGAACTGATTCCCGATTACAACCCGGGCTCTCAGCTACTCAAGCTGGCGATATCCGCATCGCAGGAGCCTGTCGCACCAATCAAAGTCCACCAACAAGCCGAGCCCAAGGGCGCAATTCAGCAACAGCAGGTGCCAGCGCACCTGAGACCCGCGGCCTTGCTCAACTAGGGCCCCGCATCGATTCCCTTTCGGAAAATTCCCATCCCAGCCGGAAAGCCCGGCGCAATGGAAAACCTATGAACCCAACTTTCTATTTCCTTCTCGCGCGAGACGGGAAGCGGCCACAACTGTGCCCGGCCGCCTTGCGGGGCGGCCGAGGGCGCGACGGCAGAATCACGCTCGGCCGATTGGCCGGCTGCATTTTTCTCGCCTCCGTCTCCGCCTTTGCGCAACAGCCCGTTTCGTACACGCCCCCGGCAAGCGCGGCGCTTGCGAATACGGACGCTCTCCTTATCGGCCCGGGAGACATGCTCGATCTCACGGTCTACAACGTACCCGATCTCACTTTGAGAACGCGCGTAGATACAAATGGAACGGTTCTTCTGCCTCTCATCGGCAACATGCACCTGGCCGGCGAAACCGCGCACGAAGCAGAGCAGGCGATCGCCCAGGCGCTCGTCGCGAAGCAGATGGTCAAAGATCCAGAAGTATCGCTGTTGATTTCCGACTTCGCTACCCAGGGCATTTCCGTCACCGGAGAAGTAAACATGCCGGGAATCTATCCATTGATCGGTCCTCATCGCTTGTACGACGCGATCTCGGCGGCAGGCGGCCTTACGGTCAAGGCCGGAACGACGATCTCCATCATCCACAAAGACAACCCCGGTCAACCCGAA
>DATAWF010000225.1:0-4581 GCA_036267335.1 Acidobacteriaceae bacterium | reverse complement strand
ATTTGCACCCGGAAAATGGCCTTCGGCGGTTTTACTGCAAAGGCCAGCGACGCGCGGGCGAAACCCGAATGCTAGGGATTATCCAGGACGTTACCGCCCGAAAATCGGCGGCAGAGACCTCGCAACGGCTGGCAGCGATCGTCGAATTTTCCAATGACGCCATCGTCGGCAAAGACCTGAACGGTATTGTCACTAGCTGGAATCGGAGCGCAGAAAGAATCTTTGGCTATACCGCAGCCGAGATGATCGGCCAGCCGATTCTCAAGGTTATTCCTCGCGAGCTTTGGCAGGACGAGACCACTATTCTCTCGACCATCGCCCGGGGTGAACGGATCGAGCACTTCGAGACGATTCGCCTGCACAAAAATGGAAGCCGGATCGAGGTCTCCCTCACCGTCTCTCCTATCAAAGATGAGTCGGGGAAAACCGTCGGCGCGGCCAAGATCGCCCGCGATATCACACAGATCAAAAGGGCCGAACACGCGCTGAGGACGAGCGAAAAGCTGGCCTCTGTCGGCCGCCTCGCCGCCTCCGTAGCCCACGAGATTAACAACCCGCTCGAAGCCATCACCAATCTGATTTACTTGGCCAGGAATGCCAGGGACAGCGGCGAAGTCCACGAATATCTCGCAAGCGCCGAAGAGGAGATGGAGCGCGTCTCTCACATCACCAAACAGACATTAGGTTTCTATCGGGAGACGAAGGGTGCAGCCACCGTCCGGCTTGGCTCGCTTATCACTTCCCTGCTGCGTGTCTTCTCTTCCCGGATTCGAAACAAGGAGATTGAGGTTCTGCCTGAAATTCGGGACGATTCGGAGCTCTGCGCGGTGCCGGGAGAGATTCGGCAGGTGGCCGCCAATTTGCTCAACAACAGCATCGACGCACTCGAACATGGAGGCCGGATACGCGTCCGGGTCTCACGAGGAGCCCAATGGAGGCGGGGCTGCCGGCCGGGCGTTCGCCTTACCGTGGCGGACACCGGCAGCGGAATTCCCCGCGAGGCGCGCTCCAGACTCTTCGAGCCGTTCTTCACCACCAAGAAAGATACGGGCACCGGCCTGGGCCTGTGGGTCTGTAGGAGCATTGTCGAAAACCACGGCGGATCGATCCAGGTCAGGAGCAACCGGGTTCCCGGCAGAAGCTGGACCGTCTTTTCCATCTTTCTTCCCTTGGGCACGCTCCATCCTGCAGACGAAATTTAGCGCATTTCTCCCGGCACGTGGGCGTGGTCACAGTTGTTCTGTGCGGCCATTCTTTGATGGAATGGCTGCGTTAGGCTCTGCTCTCCGCTCCACACCATCAGGAGAAATGCTCTAGGCGCGGGCATTCCAGCGCCGCCGCTCTCGGACCTCACCAAAAATCTAGTTGGCGCAGCTTCTCCGGAGTTTTCCCGGGGTGAAGCAGGGCCGCGCGAGACCGATATTTCTGCTTCAAATTTTCCCTTGCATTGTACTAGTCAACTAGATCATTATTGCAGGGTGAAATCGAGTGCAAAGATCGAGAGTCCCACCTTCGCCTTTCGCCTTGATCCTTGTAGCGGGGTCCCCGTCTACCGGCAGTTGATCGACCAGGTTCAGGCCGCGATCGCAACGGGGGCACTGAACGTTGGCGACCAGCTCCCAACCGTGCGCCACGTGGCGGTCAGCCTCGCCATCAATCCCAATACCGTGCTGCGGGCCTATCGGGAGATGGAAATTCGCGGCACGTTGGACACACAGCAAGGGACAGGAACATTCATTGCAGAAAGAAATGTGGAGTACTCAAAAGGCGAACGGGAACGGCAACTGGGACAGTTAGCAGGCGAGTTTGTCTCCCGCGCAGGGGCCGCGGGCTTCAACGTAAAAGAACTTATCCAGGCGCTGCGCGAACTCGCGCCCGACGGTGAATCCAAGAGGAGATAGTCATGTTCAAGCTCAAAGAATTCAGCAGTCTCAGTCTGTCAGCCCTCGTTCTCTGCCTGGTTGGCGGAGGCATTGCTTCAAGGCTTGCAAACATGCCGTCTGTTGCCTTTGGCGGCGTCGCTCTCGGCATCTATCTCCTTTTCGCGATCAAGGTGGTGGACCAGTGGGAAAAGGTTGCGGTACTGCGCTTTGGCCGCTATCGCGGCCTGCGCGGGCCGGGCGTATTCCTAATCCTCCCAGTGATCGACCGGCTGAGCCGGTACGTGGATCAGCGAGTGCGCGTGACGACGGTAAGCGCGGAGGCTACGCTGAGCCGGGACACGGTTCCGGTGAATGTCGACGCGATCGTCTTCTGGCTGGTCTGGAGCGCGGAGAAGTCCATCCTGGAGGTCGAAGATTTCGTCCAGGCCATCACGCTGGGCTCGCAGACTGCTCTGCGTGAATCGATCGGCCGTCACCTTCTTGCCCAGATGATCACGGAACGCGAGACGCTGGGCCGCGAGCTGCAGAAGATTCTCGACGAGAAGACCTCGCCCTGGGGCATCACGGTACAGTCGGTGGAGATCCGGGATGTGCGGATTCCGCAGGCCCTCGAGAACGCCATGTCGCAGCAGGCACAAGCGGAGCGCGAACGCCAGGCTCGCGTGATTTTGGGCGAGGCGGAGGTGCAGGTCTCAGAAAAGTTCGCCGAAGCCGCGCGCACGTACAACGAGAATCCCGGGGCGCTGCACCTGCGGGGAATGAACATGCTTTATGAAGCGATGCGGGAGAAAGGCGCGATGGTCATCGTGCCATCGTCGGCGGTAGAAAGCATGGGCCTGGGGGGCACTCTGGCGACGGTCGCAGTCGCGAAGTCGCAGTAGCGGGATTGGCGGCCCGACAGCAGCTCGCAATTCCGAGCGGATTTATCGCCAGGAACGCGAGATAGGAGCTGGCTATGCATCTAGAACGTGTTTCATATATGGTCCCGCTGCATGGGGACACAGCACGAGCCCCCGCTTTGGCGGCAGGTCTCGTCCGTGGTCACAACAATCGCCGGCTATCTATGAAACACGCTCCAGCACAATTTGCCGGTCTGGGGATCATCGCTCACCTGCTGCTCTCGCCACCTATGTTCCTTGCGCAAACGGAGATGGCCAATCCGCCATCGATATCGATCCAGGCGCCGGACAAAATCGCGGCCTCTCTCACCTTTGAAACTGTGTCAATCAAGCGGAGCAGAGAAAAAATAAACCCTTGGTCAATAAGGTCCGACGGCGACACGATAACCATCACGAATATGTCGCCGCACCTGCTGATAGGGTTCGCCTATAACTTGCCGCTCCACGATGACATCTACGGCCTTCCCGGATGGACGGATGAAGAAGGCAACGACATTGTCGCAAAAGTTCCCGAGAACGAGCTGAAGGCTTTCCAAGCGCTTCTTCCCATGGAGAGAAGTCTGATGCTCCAGAAGGTTCTCGAAAGCCGCTTTCATCTGAAGTGTCACTACGACACGAAGGTCTTGCCGGCGTATGCACTTGTCCTCCGCAAAGGAGGTCCACGTCTCGTCGAGACCATACCAGGCAGCAGTAGCGCGAATAGCCCACACCGTGCAGGTTCCATGCGGACACGATATGGCGAAATTATCGGCGGCGGCGTGACCATGACAGACCTAGCTACGGTTTTGTCGCAACAAATTGGCAGACCGATCGCCGACAAGACCGGGCTCAACGGCACTTATCGCTTCAAACTCGATTGGGCTCCGGAAATGGGGTCAACCAGTGCAGACGTATCAGCGGCCGATTCCGGCCCCTCTCTTTTCACGGCAGTTCAAGAACAGCTCGGGCTCAAACTTGTGGCTGCAAAAGTTCCTGTTCGCGTGTTAGTTGTCGATCGAATCGACCGGCCCGATCAGAATTAGCCGAGAGACGGCCACTGAGGCATCTCGCGGATTGGCGGCCCGGCAGCAGCATATGCACCAAGGGAGGACTCGGAGATGATTCGCATGGTAGCGGCAGCGCTCTTCGCGCTCATCGCCTGTTGCGGAGCCGGGGGGCAGCTCGCGAACCCGCCGGCATTCGAGGTTGCCTCGGTAAAACCCAGCAAGGCTAGCCTTGGGCAGGACGGCAGCATTACGACAGGCCCGGACAGATTTACCGCCAGGAACGTGACTTTGAAGCGCCTGGTCTACGAGGCTTGGCAGGTGCCCTACTCCCAAATCGTAGGAGGGCCGGGATGGTTCGGCAGAGACGAATATGACATCGACGCAAAGGCAGAGAGTCCTGCGAACATGCAGCAGCTCAGGGCAATGCTGCAGACGCTGCTGATCGATCGTTTCAAATTGGCGGTACGGCCCGAAACCAAAGAGGGCAAAGTCTATGTGTTGGAGGTCGCAAAGGGCGGCCCAAAACTAGGCGGCGCGACGGATGGAAGCAGCTCCGGCATGAAGTTGCATGTTCACGGAAACTTATCCAAGTTCGCCGATTATGTGTCGATTGGGCTGACAGCACCCATGTCGGACGATCTTACGGTTCCGAACATTGCCAGCGGCCCGGCGGTGCCGGTCGTGAACCGGACGGGAATCGACGGCACATATGACCTCAACGTGACACTCAAGCCTGATCGAGGCGCCGACACCTTTACAACCTGGCAACGGGCTTTAGAGGAACAGCTAGGCTTAAAGCTCGAATCGAGCCAT
>DATAWF010000224.1:0-1971 GCA_036267335.1 Acidobacteriaceae bacterium | reverse complement strand
CGTACGCTTCCTACTCATCCGTTTGATCCGGGGGCGCCCGCAGTCTCAGCGGATGTTCCTTTGATCACGGGCACCAGTCTCACCGAGAGTGTCAACGGAATCGATCATCCGCACCCCAACGACATGACCGTCGAAGAAATGACGCAGCGAGTCCGCGAAGACTATGGCAGCCAAAGCGATGCAATCATCGCCGCCTACCGGGAGGATTATCCCAAAGCATCTCCGTTCGAGCTCTACGGGACGATTTCGACTGCCAGCTGGCGCATTCCGGAATTTCAACAGGCTTCACGGAAGGCGGCCCTGGGCGCAGCGCCGGCATACGCTTACATTTATTCCTGGAGAACTCCGATTTTGGATAATCGCCCCGGCTCATTCCACGCTGCGGAGCTCGCGTTCGTTTTCGACAATGCCGAACTTCTCGACCACTACAGTGCCGGCGATCCGGCCGCATATGTCCTAGACAAACAGATGAGCACGGCGTGGGTCAGTTTTGCACGTACAGGAAACCCCAATCACAGCGGTATGCCGCATTGGCCGGCGTATACCGCGGACACACGCGCAACCATGATCTTCAACGCGCCTTGCGAGGTGCGCAACAACCCAGAAGGGAAGGGGCTGGGAATCATCGCGCAACAAGGGGGCGGGAACTCCTGATCGAGATGATGGAAAGAACGCTCCGTGAGGATAGGCCTGAAACCGGCTTGAAACGATGGAACGGAACCCGGCGTATCTTCCCCAACAAAACAGAGGCCGAAGGCCCCTGTTTTGTTTCTCCCCAGCGAAAACCTGTGACTAGCTAGCCAGCCTGCCTTAACTGCAGCCGCTGGTCGAGCCGCAGCTCATGCAACGGTAGCAGCTACCGTTGCGGACCATGATCGCCCCGCAGGTCTGGCAGCTCGGCGCATCGCCCATGTCGAGATACTGCTTCATGGCATCGGCAGCGTGGAAGGCGGCGCTCCCTCGCGTTGCGGAGCCGTAAATGCCCCGGTCCTCGAGATGAAGTTCCGCCTGACCTCTTTCTCCACTGCCCGCAGCGGGAGTCGCCGGCAGAATTCCACCTCCCGGCGAGGGCCGCTCCAATCCCTGAGTTTCAAAAACCAGCGGCTGCTCCGCCTTGCCGCTCTCAACCGGGGAGCTTTCGGCCTCGACCGCCGCCACCGGTGATCCAGCACCCGGCGATCCAGCCCGCAGCCCAGCGAAGAGCGAGAGCTGGTGCCCGGAGAGGAAGCGCAGCTGCAGCCAGCGGAAGATGTAATCCATGATCGACTTGGCAAAGCCGATCTGCTCATTGCCGGTCCAACCGGAGGGCTCGAACCGCGTATGGGCAAATTTCTCGACCAGCACCTTGAGCGGGACGCCGTGCTGAAGGGCAAGCGAGATCGCCGTCGCGAAGGAATCCATCAGGCCCGAGACGGTCGAGCCCTCCTTGGCCATGCGGATGAAGATCTCGCCCGGCTGGCCGTTGGGGTAAAGGCCGACTGTGATGTAGCCTTCGTGGCCGGCAATCGAAAACTTGTGCGTGAGCGATGCGCGTTCCTCCGGCAGCCGATGGCGGACAGCCTGCGGCGGCCCTTGGGCCGGTCCGGATTCGCTCAGCCGTCCGGGGTTGGCGATGGCGGCGGAAAATGCCGCGGCCGCTGAAACGACTGACTTGGAGCTGACCTCGAGCTTGGAGGAGATCTTCTCCTCGAGCACGCGCAAATCGTCGCCGACGGACGCCGTGCTGCCCTGGCCGATCGCGGCGAGCACACGCTCCGCTGCGCCTGTGGCGGCCAGATCGGCTGTTTCCCCAGACTTCTTTTCCGCGCCTTGGATGGCCTTGGCCTTGTTGCCGTCCGAGACGTTCAGCGGCTGCGCACCCTTCGACCCGTCGCGATAGACGGCAACTGCTTTCAGCCCCAGACGCCAGGACTCCAGATACGCTTGCGCGACGTCATCGACCGAGGAATCGTGCGGGAGGTTGACGGTCTT
>DATAWF010000223.1:0-4375 GCA_036267335.1 Acidobacteriaceae bacterium | reverse complement strand
GCATCATGCAATTTGCCTGGGGATTTGGTCCCCCGCTCGTGCTGGAAGCCGCGATTCGCCATCGTGTTTTCGACGTTCTCGACGCCGGTCCCAAAACCATCAAAGAGATTGAAAAAGAGACCGGAGCCTCCGCGCGCGGTCTCACCGCCATTGTGAATGCGCTGGTAGGACTGGGCTTTCTCGAAAAGAGCAAAGAAGGGCGCATTTCTCTCGCCCCCGAGAGTGCCAAATTTCTCGTCAGCACCAAACCCGGTTTCCTGGGTGGAGTGATTCGCCATACCAGCGGACAGATGATTCCACTATGGCTTCAACTCAACGAAGTTGTCGCCACCGGCGCACCCCAAAAGGGAGTCAACCAGCAGGCGGAGGGCGGCGAATTCTTCCGCAATTTCGTGACCGGCCTCTTCAACATGAACTATCCGGCTGCGCGGGTGTTGGCCGAGCATCTTCCGATCGATGGCCCGGGGTCCGAAGTGCGCGTGCTCGATCTCGCGGCAGGTTCCGGAGTGTGGGGGATCGCTCTGGCGCAGCGATCCGAGCGCGTGCGCGTGACCGCGGTCGACTGGCCCCAGGTCATTCCCACCACGCAGGAGATGGCGGCGAAGCTCGGGCTCGCTAGCCGCTTTTCCTTTGTCCCAGGCGACCTGCTGCAGGCCGCCTTCGGCAGCGGCTACAACGTCGCAACTCTGGGTCATATCCTTCACAGCGAAGGCCAAGAGCGGAGCCGTTCGCTGCTCGAAAAGACCTTTCACGCTCTCGCTCCAGGAGGAACAATCGCGATTGGCG
This sequence comes from Acidobacteriaceae bacterium, assembly GCA_036267335.1. Taxonomy (GTDB): domain Bacteria; phylum Acidobacteriota; class Terriglobia; order Terriglobales; family Acidobacteriaceae; genus PALSA-350. Next base: position 3,589 of record DATAWF010000223.1, on the reverse strand, counting down.
AGTTCCTTGTCAATACGGACAGAACCGGCCCGCTGAACGGGCTCCTCTTCGCCGTCAACATGCTGGTAGCCACGGAAAAGGGAGACACCTATTCGTTTGAGGAGATCAGCGGCTGGCTGAGCGATGCGGGGTTCGTCAACATGCGTACCCTGGACTGTCCCGGACCTTCGCCGCTGATTCTGGCAACAAAACCCTAAGGCATTCTCGCTTTGCGGAGATACCCAGGGCCGTTCTGGTGCGGCCGCTCTGAACCGGTCGCGCCAGCCGCCGTCTGGCTGGCCATCAGGCCGGTCTATACTGCATCGGCGCTCTTGCGGCGCTGATTCGGAATCATGAATTTGGAGGAAGAGCTCCGTGAGCGACAACATCGCGTCGGCGCAACCCGAGCCGTTCGAACGCATCCAGTGCCAGTGGTGCCAGGGCATGAACGACAAGTCGGCCTTGTCCTGTTCCGCTTGCGGAGCGCCGCTCGACATTCGCAACCTGGTGAGCGAGTCGGGCTGGCGTGAAGCCCCGCGCATCCGCGACATGACGGAGATTCACTTTAACTCCAGCACCTGCCAGGTAGAAGGAGAGATCGTTCCGACCGCTGAGATCAACCTTGGCGCCGGCGATTCCATCTTCTTCGAGCATCACGTGATGCTTTGGAAGGATGTTGCTCTCCCGCTCAGTGTGATGCCGCTTTCCGGAGGGTTCAAGCGCATCTTTGCCGGAATGCCTTTTGTCATCAGCGTGGCCAGCGGTCCAGGGCGCATCGCTTTTTCCCGCGACGCCTCGGGAGAGCTGGTGGTGCTGCCGCTCCATCCGGGCATGGAGCTCGATGTTCGAGAGCACGCTTTTCTCCTCTGCTCCCACAACGTCGACTATTCCTTCGTGCGGGTAAAGGGGCTGGCGAATATTTTGTTCGGCGGCCAGGGCATGTACATGGATCGCTTCGTCACCTCGAATACTCCCGGCCTGCTGATTCTGCACGGCTACGGAAATGTCCTCGAGCGCAGGCTCGCGGCGGGTGAAAGCATTCTTGTCGAACCCGGTGCATTTCTTTACAAAGACGCATCCGTCACCATGCAGGTTGAGCTGCAACGATTGGGAACTGGAATTTTTGGCGGCACGACGATGACTCTGGCCAAAATGACCGGTCCGGGACGGATTGGCATTCAATCAATGTATTTGCATCACAGAACGGAATAGAGGCCGCGATGTTCTGCACAAATTGTGGATCGCCCCTTCAGCCGGGAGTGAACTTCTGCACCTCCTGCGGCAGTCGTGTAGCCGCAGCCGTGGCCTCCGCGCCCGCAAGCCCGCCACCCGTGCCCGCGGCCGTGCCCGAGATCAAGCAGCGCGCGCAATCGATGGTGGCTCCGCAGGCAGGCGCTCCGCCGGCGATCTCCGCAACCATTCCGGGGAAATGCCCCTGGTGCGGGGCGGCCGTGTCTCCCTCTTCCGTGGGAATCGCAAGTTGTCCCGAGTGCGGCGCCGCGCTTGGGGTCCGCTCCGCAGCCTCTCGCTCCGGCTGGCAAGAGCTGCCGCCGCGCAAAGACATGGCCAAGCTGCATTTCGGCAATTCCTCCTGCCAGATCGAAGGGCTATACGTGCCTGTAGCGGAGATGAATCTGGCTCCCGAAGACAGCGTCTACTTCAGCCACCATGTGCTGCTCTGGATGGATACTCAGGTAAGAATTTCGGCCATGTCGATGCGCGGGGCCTGGAATCGCATGTTTGCCGGCATGCCGCTGATCATGACCCAGGCCCAGGGCCCCGGTCACATCGCGTTTTCAAAGGACGAGCCTGGCGAATTGATCGCGCTGCCCTTGCAGCCGGGGCAGGCCGTCGATGTGCGTGAGCACATCTTTCTGGCTGCGACTGCGAACGTTGAATACGACTGGTTTCAGAACCCAATATGGTACCGGGTGCAAGCAGGGAAGGATCAGGAGACGATTTATCCCGTCGGCATGTACATGGACCGGTTTTCCGCTCCCTCAGCTCCGGGACTGCTCTTGCTGCATGCCGGCGGCAGCGTGCTTGTGCGCGAGCTGGCCGCGGGCCAGGAGATTCTGGTCAAGCCGACAGCTTTGGTCTTCAAAGATCCGTCCGTCGATATGCAGTTGCATATCGAGCAGCCCAACGCGGGCTTTCTTAGCTGGGGCTCTTGGACCAATCGCGCAATCTGGTTGCGGCTCGTCGGCCCGGGGCGGGTCGCGATCCAATCGGTCTTTGAGCGCGTAGAGCAGGAGGGAGGAAACATCATCAATACCTCCTACTCCACATTTCAGGCGTGGTAACGGCAGCGTCTTTCCTGCTCGAATGCCGCGGCACAATCGACAGCAGGCTCTTATCCCTGCGCCGTTCCACACTCCGCGCAGAACTTTGCCGCCCGCGCGATCGAGTGGCCGCAGTTCGTGCAGAACTTGGTGCTGCCGGCGGCGGCCGGAGCTCCCGACGGAGCCGGCGAAGCAGAAGAGCCAGCCGGATTCAGCGCGTTCGCCATCTGCTGGCCCATGGCCAGGCCAGCGCCCAAACCTACGCCCACGCCTGCCATGCCGCCTTCATTCGCGGCCGCAATCGGCAACGATTGCGCGGCCTGAAACTGCGTGTACCGCCCCATGTCGCCGAGCATGTTCATGCTGATCCGCTGGTCGAGAATCTTCTGCAACTCTTCCGGCAGCGAGACGCTTTCGACCACAAAGCTGTCGAGAGCGATGCCCAGCGCGGTGAACGCCGGCCCCAGCTCCGTCTTCATCGTCTCCGCCAGCTTCGATTGATTGGCGGCCATGTCCAGAAAATCCAAAGTGCTTGACCCGAAGGCTGTCGTCATGCGCCCCACGATCGTGTTGCGCAGTTGGCCGTCGAGATCGCCCGCGCCGTAGACCGAGCGCGTTCCGCTGACATTTTGATAGAAAGCCTTGGGATCGGAGATGCGGTAGGAATAGATGCCGTATGCGCGGATGCGCACCGCGCCGAATTCCTTGTCGCGGATCGTGAGCGGCGTCGCTGTCCCCCACTTGCGGTCGATTTGCAGCCGGGACGAGAAGAAATATACATCCGACTTGAAGGGGGACTTGAAGGCTTTGTCCCAGTTCATCAAGTAGGTGAGGATGGGCAGCGTGTTGGTGCTTAGGGTGTAGAGCCCCGGCGGAAAGACATCCGCGATGCGGCCCTCATTCACGAAAACCGCCATCTGCGAATCACGCACGGTCAGCTTGCCGCCATTCTGGATCTCCATGTCTTCCATGGGATAGCGATACGCGAGAGTGCCATCGCCGTTCTCGGTCCACTGAATGACGTCGATGAATTGCTTCGATAGAAAACTCATGGCGCCTTTCCTCACCAGCAGTATAGGCCCGCCCAAGGACCTCTGCGGATCCACTGGTCAATCCGTTGAGGGGAAGGGGACTGCGGGATTCGCGGAATCGGGTTTCAGGAGAATTGACCGGGGAATCTGCTGCGATAGGCGCTAGCGTTGCCCTAGGATTTCTCGCACTCTCAGGCAACACTGTCATTTCGACGGAGGTCTTGCCTTTGCTTTTCTTTCTGTCATTCCCGTAGGGAATCTGCTGCGATAGGCGCTAGCCTTGCGCTAGGATTTCTC
>DATAWF010000222.1:0-20983 GCA_036267335.1 Acidobacteriaceae bacterium | reverse complement strand
ACTCGCTTCCAAGCCCTCAGCTAAAGAGAAATTCTTTTGTCCGAAGCTCTTTGATCGAATCGCGAAGCTTGGCCGCTTTCTCGAATTCGAAGCGCTTGGCTGCCTCTCTCATCTCCGCTTCCAGCCGCGCGATGTAGGCATCCAGCTCCTGTTGGGTGGCGAACTCGGGAATGGTCTCGTCCTCTTCCGCCAAATCGGCGTATTCGGCGTGCAGAATTCCGGCCAAAGCCATATCCAGCGGGCGGATGATCGAGGTGGGGGTGACTCCATTCTCCTCGTTGTAGGCACGCTGAGCCGTGCGGCGGCGATCCGTCTCGTCGAGTGCGCGGCGCATCGAGTCCGTCACACTGTCGGCATAGAGAATCGCGCGGCCGTTCACGTGGCGGGCTGCGCGTCCGATGGTTTGGATCAGGGATCCCGAGGAGCGCAAAAACCCTTCCTTGTCGGCATCGAGAATCGCCACCAGCGAGACCTCCGGCAGGTCGAGGCCTTCCCTCAGCAGGTTGATGCCGATCAGTACGTCGTATTCCCCTTTGCGCAGATCGCGCAAAAGCCGCACCCGCTCCAGGGTTTCAATCTCGGAGTGCATGTAGCGGCATTTCACGCCCACTTCGGAGTAGTAGCCGGCCAGATCCTCCGCCATCCGCTTCGTCAGGACCGTCACCAGCACGCGCTCCTGCCGCTCCGCGCGCGCACGGATTTCCGCCAGAAGGTCATCGATCTGGCCCCGGATCGGTCGAATCTCCACCTCCGGGTCGACCAGGCCGGTCGGCCGAATGATCTGCTCCACCACCACCCCCGCCGACTTCGTCAGCTCGTACGGCCCGGGCGTAGCCGAGACGTAGACCGTTTGGTGGACGCGATCCTCGAACTCTTCGAATTTCAGCGGGCGATTGTCCACGGCCGAGGGCAGGCGGAAGCCGTAGTCGACCAGATTCTGCTTGCGCGAGCGGTCGCCATGCCACATTCCGTGCAACTGCGGAACCGTGGCATGCGACTCGTCGATGAAGAGCAGAAAGTCTCGTGGAAAGTAATCGAGCAGCGTCGGCGGTGGCTCGCCCGGCAGACGCCCCGAGAAATGCCGCGAGTAGTTTTCAATTCCGTGGCAGTAGCCCATCGACTTGATCATTTCAAGATCGAAGCGCGTGCGCTGGTGGATGCGCTGCGATTCCACCAGCCTTCCCTGCGATTCCAGCTCCTTCTCCCACCAGGCCAGCTCGTCCAGGATGGAGGCGATGGCCGAAGTCTTGCGTTCCGGCTGCACCACGTAGTGCGATTTGGGATAAATGGGGAGCCGGGAATATTTTTGCCGCACCGTGCCGAAGAGCGGGTCGATCTGCGCTAAGGAGTCGATCTCATTGCCGAAAAGCTCGATCCGGTAGGCCATCTCGTCATAAGTCGGGAAGACCTCGATGACGTCGCCGCGAACACGGAAAGTCCCGCGGCGAAAATCTCCGTCGTTGCGTTCGTAGAGAATCTCGACCAGCCGGCGCGTAATGTCTTCGCGGCGGATCTTCTGCCCCCGCTCCAGCAGCAACAGCATGCCGTAGTAGGCCTCGGGCGATCCCAGGCCGTAGATGCAGCTTACCGAGGCCACGATGATCGCGTCGCGGCGCTCGAAGAGCGAACGGGTTGCGGAAAGGCGCAGCTTGTCCAGCTCTTCGTTGATCGTCGCTTCTTTTTCGATATAGAGATCCCCCGCCGGAATGTAGGCTTCCGGCTGGTAGTAGTCGTAATAGGAAACGAAATACTCGACCGCGTTGCCGGGGAAAAATTGCTTGAACTCATGGAAAAGCTGGGCGGCAAGCGTCTTGTTGTGGGCCAGAATCAGCGCCGGCCGGTTCAAGCGCTCGATCATCTTGGCCATCGTGAAGGTCTTGCCCGAGCCGGTCACGCCCAGCAGGGTCTGGTGCTGCTCCCCCGCCGCCACGCCGGCGAGCAGCTCTTCGATGGCCCGGCCTTGGTCGCCGCGCGGCTGGTAGTTGCTGACGAGCTGAAAGTCCATAGAAGGTTCTATGCCGGTGGAATCGGGCGGGATGTCAGGAAAAGCGTTCGCGGAAGAGGCAGAGCTTGTCTCCTGCCGCAAAAAAACGCGCTGACGCAAAAGCTGCAGCTTCTGACGCCCGCAGGTGGCCCATTCAAGCCCGATGTTGGCTTGAGTGGGAATACCGCCAAGCACTTCCATTCTAAATTGCTTTGCAAGCCCGCCATGCGGGAACGGGGCTTGGCTGTGGAATGCCGCGGCGTTATTTCTTCGCGATCGTCAGCGGTACTTCCGTTGCTCCCACGCTGCCGCTGCTCAGGTCGCGCACCAACACCCGCAGAAAGACCCGGCCTGAAGGCAGGTCGAGTTCCTGGTGCATGGGGAATCCATGCTGCATGATCTCTGCATAAACAGCGGGCGGAAGATTGGTGTTGACCCCCCGGTTCAAGTCGTTCAAGACCTTGCCGTCGCTGTCGTAGGCAAGAACGGCAAACTGCAGGCGTGCGTGCGCCACTCCATCCGGCGTCCTCTCGAAGGTAAACTTGCGCGGATCCACCACGTAATCGATCATGTAGCGCGTTACCGGTCCTTTGAGACTTGCCGCGCCTCCTCCGGCAGGTCCGGGTGAGGGAGTGAATCCCTTGGCTGCAGGATCGTCGGCGGGAATCACTCGAACCTTGAAGAGAATGTCGGAGGAGGGTGGCGCGCCGAGCTCGAGTGCTTCTTTGAGCGAGTCTGAAGCGGAGCCGGAGGCTCCGGTGGGCTGGGGTTGCGGAGGGTCGGCATAGTAGCCCTCGCGGTACGAGAGATCGTACCCCCCTGCGACGCTTACCTTGATGCGGCGGTAGGAGCCGTCCTCTTTCAGCTCCGGCGTATATCCAATCGTGTAGTAGTTCGATCCGTTGGCGATGGCGTCGCCGACAGCCTCTTTCAGGCCGTTGGTGTTGATGAAGGCCTTTCCGCCGGTGTCGGCGGCAATCTGCTGCATGGTCGCCTGCTCAATCTCCGTCTGTTTGAGCTGCTTGGCATAGGCTTGGTTCGTGGCGGCCACCTGTTTGGAGGCCTGGCTTTGCCGGCCCCGCGATCCGGTCCCTTTGCTTCCCCCGGAAGGGATGTTGATATCGTTGGGATCGTTTGCCGCGCTCATGCTCGAATTGTTCATGAGGCCGCGAGCATCGATCGGATAGACGGCCACCCGCGCCGCCGAGAGCAGATCGTCGGTCTTATGAACGTCCTGGGAGTAGTCGCGCATCGCCGCGAAAGGACTCGACAGCGTGGAGTCGGGATCGATCTCGAGCGGGAAAGAGCCTGAGAACCAGATAAGATTTTTCCGCCCCGGAACCGCGCTGAGATATTGCGCAAGCTGCTGCATCGCCTCGAGCGTAATCTGCTCGCGTATGTCGGCCTGAAACGACTGCACATCCTGCTGGAATTGCTGCAGGTTGTCGACGATGTCGTCGAAGGCCTCGGTGCCGCTGAGATCGTTCTCATGCTCGGTCATCAGGCCGTCGGCGCCGCGGTCGAGCCCAACCGAGCTCTGAAGGTTCTCCTTGTCCGCGACCGCCTTCGAAATGGTGCCGGAGTCCGTGGTAAAGCCCTGAACCATGCGCAGCCGCGAGGCCAGGGTAAAGACCGCCACCCGGGTCCCCGGGGGAATGTTCTTGAGATAGGCGATCATCTGTTGCCGGGCACGGGCCTGGTCGGCCAGGGGAGTATTCAGGCCGTCGAGCAAGAGGACATTGGCCGCGCTCTCGACCGAGTACTGCGGAAAGTTGCTGTAGTAGTTCGGCCCCAGCGCCGGAGCCTTGATCTCGCGCGGCGTTTCTTTGGAGCTATGTTCCTCGAAGATCTTGATCGGCTGCGCGGTGCCGCCGTCGGTGACCTGAAAGGCGCTCCTGGCAAGGCCCTGCACTGGGGTCCCGTTCCGTGTCACCACAACGTCGACCAGCACCAGGTTGGAGACGACCTGCAGCGAGGCTACCGGAGCTGGGGCCGCGCTTTGCGGCTGTGGCGAGGCATTCGGCGCCGGCGCGGACGGGCTGCCGCCGGTCGATTGAGCAAAGCAGAGAAGAGGCAGAAGAGAGAGGACTACGGCAACGCTAGGCCAGCAGCGGAGACGGACCAAACGGAACAGACGGGTCATGCGAGCACCGGATCGGACTGAGTTTTGGCAACCAGACAATGGCATGAAAACAGGAAGGTTGTCCAGGGGAATCGCGCCCGGTCGGAATGGGCGTTTCGGAGGCTCAAGAGATCGCAGCGTCTCCTCCCGCTCTTATTTCTTCGCGACCACCAAGGGCACTTCCGTTGCTCCGATGCTGTCGCTGCTCAGGTCATGCACGACCACGCGCAGAAAGACCCGGCCTGAGGGTAGATCGATTTCCTCGTGTTCCGGGAAGCCGCGGCTCATCACTTCCTCATAGAGATTAGGCGTCAGGTCCACGTTGACGCCGTTGTTGACGTCGTTCAGCACCCTGCCATCGCCGTCGTAGGCAAGCACGGCGAACTGCAGCCGCGTGTGCGCAACTCCATCCGGCGTCTTCTGAAAGGTGAAGCGGCTGGGATCCACGATGTAATCGATCATGTAGCGCGTCACCGGCCCTTTGAGCTTTTTGGCATTGGTTCCTGCAGCGCCGGAGGCAGGCGTCATGCCTTTGGCCGCGGGATCGGTCGCGGAAATCACGCGAACCTTGAACAGGATGCCGTTAGAAGGCGGCGCGCCGCGCTGGATCGCCGCTTGCCACGCAGGTTTTTTTGCCGCCGCGGTATCGCCGTCCTGCGACGGCGAAGCATCGGCATAGTATCCCCGGCGGTAAGCCACATCGTAGTTGCCCTCCACATCCAGCTTGATCTGCCGGTAGGAGCCGTCTTCCTTCAATTGCGGTGTGTATCCGATGGTGTAGTAATTGGCGCCGTTGTTCACAGCCTCGCCGACCGCCTCTTTCAACCCGTTCGTGTTGACGAAGGCCTTCCCTCCGGTATCGGCAGCGATCTGCTGCATCGTCTCGTGCTCGATCTCGGTTTGCTTGAGCTGGTCGTCTACGACCCGCGCCTGGGCCGCAGTGGTCTTCGCCAATTGGTTCGGCCGCGCTGCGGAGCTCCGCAGGGTCGATTGCAGGCTTTGATCGTGAGGATCGCTCTCGGCGCTCATCGTCGTATCCCCCATCAGGCCGCGCGCGTCGATGGGGTAAACTGCCACTCGCGCCGCCGAAAGCAGGTCATCGGTCCGGTGAACGTCCTGGGTATAGTCCCGCATCGCCGCGAAGGGACCGCTCAGCGAGCCCTTCATCGGTCGAACGTTGGCGTCAGGCTCGACTCTCAGTGGGAACGAGCCCGAGAACCAAATGAGATTTTTGCGCCCTGGAATCGCGGTGAGATACTGCGCGAGCTGCTGCAGAGCATTGAGCGTGATCTGCTCGCGCACGTCATCCTGGAACGACTGCATGTCGGCCTGGAATTGCTGCAGATTGCTCATAATCACGTCCATGCTGCTCGGACCCTGGTCCGCCGGGCCGCTCAGGTCGTTTTCTTCCTCGTTGAGGTTGCCGTCGGCATCGTGGTCGAGCGCCACCGATGCCCCGAGAGTGTCTTTGCCCGATACCGCTCGCGAAATCACGCTCGAATCGGTCGTAAATCCCTGGACCATCCGCAGCCGCGAAGCCAAGGTAAAGACCGCGACCTTGGTTCCCGGCGGAATGTTCTTGAGATACGCAATCATCTCCTGCCGTACGACCTCCTGGTCGGCCAGCGGAGTGTTGAGGGCGTCGAGCAGCAAGACGTTGGCCGCGCTTCCGACCGAGTATTGGGGAAAATCCGTATAGACGTTCGGACCGAGATCGGGCGCTTTGAGTGTCACCGGCGCATCCTTCAACATGTGCTCCTCGAACGTCGTGATCTCCTCCGGAGTGCCTCCGTCAGTCACTTGAAAGCGGTCTTTGGCCAGGCCGTCCACCGGCCTCCCCTTCGCGGTCACCACCACATCGACCAGAACCAGATTGGTGCGGACCTGAAGATTCACCGGTCCGGAGCCGGCTTTGCTTACCGGCATGGCCTGAGGCTGCGCCGGCGTGGTTTGTGCGTCGGCCTGCTCCGGCCCCGGACCAGCCGAATTGCCGCCTATCGATTGAGCGACGCCGCAAAGACAGAGAAGCGAGAAGAGGGTAAAACTCGACAGGCAGAAGCGGATCATGGAAGTCTCCGGACCGCCCCTTCGGGCAATCCCGACAGTGGTATGAAAAATAGGTGACCTGGCCAGAGATCTTCTTACTACCCACTGCATGGAGTTGTCTACGATAGGGATGTGCGCGCCCGGCCCTGTGCGGATAGTCCCGGCCTATCTCTTCGCGACAATCAGAGGCACTTCCGTGGCGCCGGCGCTCGCACTGTCGAGGTCGTGCACCACAATCCGCAAAAACACCTGGCCCGCCGGCAAATCGATCTCCTGATGCATAGGGAAGCCTGTGTGCATCACCTGCGCATAGAGCGGCGGCGGAAGATTCGCCTCAAAGCCGCGATCGGTGTAGTTGAGAACTTTCCCATCGGCGTCATAAGCAAGCACGGTAAATTCCAGGCGCGTGTGCGCCGCCCCATCCGGCGTTCGCCGGTAGGTGAAATGATGCGCGTCCACCATGTAATCGATCAGATAGCGCGTCACCGGACCCTTGATCTCTTTGGCATTGGCGCCGGCCGGGCCGGGAGCGGGCGTAAAGCTCTTGGCGATGGGGTCATCCGCGGTGATGACGCGGACCTTGAATAAAATGTCGGAGGGTGGCGGCGCGCCGAATTCCATCGCCGTCTTCATCTCGCTAGCCGTCGTTTGTGACCCCGTCGTCGCGTTTTCCTCGCCCTTGGCGTAGTAACCCTCGCGGTACTCGAGCTGATAGCCGCCCTTCACGTCGACCTTGATCCGCCGGAACTGGCCATCGTCTTTGAATGGCGGCATATAGCCGATGGTGTAGTAATTGGCGCCATCAGCAAGCGCTTGACCGACCGCCGCCTCGAGACCATTCGTATCCACAAAGGCTTTGCCGCCGGTATCGGCGGCGATCTGCTGCATCGTCTGATGCTCGTACCCAATCTCGGCCGCAAGGTTTCGGTGGGCGTCATCCAGGGCATCGATCGAGATTCCCGGGTCCGGGTCGAGCGTGCCGTGCCTGCCTTTCGGGCCTGTTTTGTTTTGAATGTCGCCGTAGGTCGTCCTGCTGGTGAACTCGCCCAGATCCGCGGGGTCATTGTCGGCCCCGTTTGAGGTTTCGCGCGAGACCAAGCCGCGCGCATCGACCGGGTAGACGGCTACGCGCGCGTCGGAGAGCAGAACATCGGTCTGCTTGATCTCCGTCGAGTAGTCGCGCATCGCTTCCGAGGGATCCTGCTGCACGGGATTGTGATCGGCCCGGTCCGAAGGGACGAAGAGAGGAAATGAGCCCGAGAACCAGATGAGATTCTTCCGCCCGGGAATGGTGCCGAGATAATGCGCGATCTGCTGCAGCGCCTCCAGGGTCATTCGTTGACGCTCATCGAATTGGTACGACTTCAGATCGGCCTGGAATTGCCGTAGCTCGATCTCCGCCATCTCCAGCGCCGCCCATTGGGACATGGTGATCTGCATCTGACTCAGAATTGACTGATCTCCACGGTCGAGAATAACCGAGTCCGCAATGTCATCTTTGCCCGAGATGGCTTTGGAGATCAGGCTCGAGTCCGTCGTGAAGCTCTGCACCATGCGCAGCCGCGAGGCCAAAGTAAAGACCGCCAGCCGCGTTCCCGGAGGAACTTTTCCGAGATAATCGAGCATCTGCTTCCGCACATAAGCCTGATCCGTAGTGGGAGTGTTCAACCCATCGAGCAGCAGCACATTCATCGAGCTCGACGGCGAATATTGCGGAAAGTCGCTGTAGTTGTTCGCCCCCAGCTTCGGCGCCTGGGCGGCGGCATTGTTTTGAGGCTCGGCCTGCTTCTGTTGGGCGTGCTCCTCGAAGATTTTCAGATCCTGATTTTTTCCGTTCTCAGAGACCCGGAACTTGTCCTTGGTAAGCCCTTGAACCGGCGCGCCGTTTTTGGTGACAACCACATCGACCAGAACGAGATCGGAATGCACCTGGAGCGCGGGAACAGAAGAGGCTTGCGGAGTCGGGGCGGCCGGGCCGCTGGTGGATTGAGCAATGCAGCTCAGAGGCAGAAACGCGATTGCGGCAAGACTCGATAAGCGGATCATCGGAGTCTCCTGGCTCTTTTGGCGTGATCCGGGCAGGTGGGGAGCAAGGCCGGATGTCCGATCCTTCTTATCACCGGGCGCCTTGATCTGTCTATGACGTGGGTTTGCGCTCTGTTCTCTCGGAGATCGACCGCGCGATCAGCGGACGACCTGCGTTTGGGCAAGCCGGAGCCAATGCCATGAAACAGAACGGTTCAGGCAAATCGAGGTTCAGTCCAGAACAGGGGGGTCCGGAACAGGCAGGGTCCGGAACAGGCAGGGTCCGGAACAGGCAGCCAAATTGCGTCAGATTACTTTCTTGTATGCGTCGGCAACCTTCTTGCCCGCGAATTTGATCGCAGTTCCTGCTGTGTCTGCTGCCGCAAGGGTGTGCATCAGGGCCGATTTTCTTCGTGTTCCGCTGTGCTGAACGGCAGCAACCTCGATCCCCCCGCCGAAGACGGTGTGCGTGTCTTCCAGCCGATCGATAGCCGAGCTCAATTCCGCGACAACGGAATCGGCTTCATCCGCAAATACGATCAATTCCAAGTTGATCTTTCGATACGCCATGACAGTGGCCCTCTTTCGCGATTCTACTGCCGGCAGATCCCCCGAGTTGCAACAGGACGAGAACAGGCTCCGCGCCACTTTACCGGATGCTCATCCTCTGAGCCAGCAACAGTCCGAAGCAGAGAGTTCCAAAGAGCACCAGAAGCAGCAGAACCGTCACATAAATCGTGGCGATGCGTTCCTGCTTTGGCGTGGGCTTCGTGATGCCCATCGTGAAGACGAATGCCCGCATGAGGGAAAGAAATGGCCGGCGCCAGAAGGGCGCTTCCACTGAGGGGGGTGGATCGGAGGTCGGAGAGTCGTTCATCGTTCCCGCTTTCTCAGACACGTACGCCGGAAATCTCATCCTAGAGCCAATGAAGCGGTCTCCTCTTTGGCTTTACGTAACCCTGGTCGCCGTCATCCTCGTAATTGTGAATTGGGTGGCGTGGCATACCGGCGGTGCGCCGAGATTCGCAAAGGTGGAAGATTTCTCGATCGGGTTCGTCCTCGGCATGCTCGCTTTGTACATTGCGATGCATGTGTACCGCGACAAGCGGTGGTGAGCGCTTTCAACGATCCGCGGGTGGCCCATTCAAGCCCGGTGTTGGCTTGAGTGGGGCATTTGCCGCTCCGTTTTCTACGCCACACCATCAGGAGAAATGCTCTAGGCGCCGGTGCTCTTCAGCCGGTGCAGCGCGGCCACCATCGCATCCAGGTCGTCGTAGTTGTTGTAGAGGGCGAGCGAAGGCCGCACGGTCGTTTCAACCCCGAACCGCCGCAGCGAGGGCTGTGCGCAATGGTGTCCGGAGCGCACCGCGATCCCCTCGCGGTTGAGCGCCGCGCCCACCTCCTCCGTGCGAAAGCCCTCGAGCACAAACGAGAGCACCCCGGCCTTCTCCTTCGCGGTGCCGATCATGCGCAGCCCTGGAACCTTCAGCATCTCTTTGGTGCCGTAGAGCAGCAGGTCGTGCTCGTGGCGCGCGATGTTCTCCATTCCAATCTGCTCGACGTAGTCGATCGCCGCGCCCAGTCCCACCGCGTCGGCAATGCTGCCCGTGCCGGCCTCGAACCTCCCCGGTGGAATCTGATAGACCGTCTTCTCGAACGTCACGTCGACGATCATGTTGCCGCCGCCCTGCCACGGAGGAGCCTCGGCAAGAGCATCCGGCTTGCCATAGAGCACCCCGATGCCCGTCGGCGCAAAGACCTTGTGCCCTGAAAAGACGTAAAAGTCGCAGTCCAGTGCTTGCACATCCACCGGCATGTGCGAAACCGCCTGCGCGCCATCCACCAGAACGCGGGCTCCGTAGCGATGGGCCATTTCGACCATCTGCCGCGCCGGCGTGACCGTGCCCAGAGCGTTGGCTACCTGGGTGAAGGAGACGAGCCGGGTCTTCGGGCCCAACAGCTTTTCGAACTCATCGAGCAGAATCTGGCCATCGTCATCCACTGGCGCCACGCGCAGCCGCGCCCCCGTCGCCGACGCCAACATCTGCCAGGGAACGATATTGGCATGATGCTCGATCCAGGTAATCACGATCTCGTCATCCCTTTGGATGTGGCGGCGTCCCCAGCTCCCGGCCACCAGGTTGATGGCCTCCGTCGCGCCCCGCACAAAGACAATCTCCTTAGGCGAGCCCGCGTTGAGAAACCGGGCTGCCTTTTCTCGCGCATCTTCGTAGGCGTCCGTCGCGCGCGCCGCCAGCTCATGCGCCGCGCGATGGATGTTGGAGTTCTCGTGCTCGTAGAAAAACGAGAGCCGGTCAATCACGCTTTGCGGCTTTTGCGTGGTCGCCGCATTGTCCAGCCAGATCAGCGGCTTGCCGTGCACACGCTCCTGCAAAATAGGAAAGTCGCGGCGCACCGCGCTTATGTCGAACTGCTGCCGGGTAAGTTTCAGATCCGGCAGCGCCCCCGGCCGCGCATTGTCAGGCTTCTTCGCCGGACTCTGCGCTGGAGTCTCCACCGTGACCGCCCGGGAAAGCAATCCCGCGTTTTCCAGAAAATAGAACGGGGATTCCGTCCCCAGCAGCCTTCTCGCCTCATCTTCGTTTGCCAAAGGCGGCAGTGGAGGAATCGATGGCAACCCGCTTTCAAAGACCGGGAAGGGCGCAGTGAACTCCGGCAGCTGCATGGAAAACGGAGAGCCCGGCATCCCGGCCGCGCCTGCGGGAGCTGTTTGCGGCAGCCCGGCCCGTGCTGAGGCCGGCGCCGAAGGCGGCACCGAGGCTAGCGCCGAGTTCGGAGCCGAGCTCATGCTCTCGAGCGTTGGAGCAATCGCCGCACTGCGCTGCCAATCGCCTTCGCCCGGCAGCCTTTCCATCCCCGGCAGCGCCGGCATCGACCTCCCGGTGCCCCCATACTGCGGAGCCATGCTGGGCAGCGTTACCGCCGATTGGGCTCCGCCGAGCTGCGCTATGCCGCCGGGAAGGGCGCGGAAAAACTCATTCGCCATCTGGGCGATCGATTCGGCATCGAAGAAAGCCGCGGCTTCCTGCTGGCCTGGAACTCGCCCAGCTCCAAAATCTCCGGCGCTTCCGGGCTTGATGGGATCATTTGTACTCATGATAGTGACCAATCTCGACATGCTCCAACATCCCTAGCGCGTCCTCCGTCAGCACTGCCGCCGAACAATACAGTGAGACCAGATACGACGCGATCGAATTGCGGTCGATGCCCATAAAGCGAACCGAAAGGCCCGGGGTTTGCTCGCCCGGCAGCCCAGGCTGGAAGAGCCCGATTACTCCCTGCTTCTTCTCCCCCGTACGCAGCAGCAGGATGTTGGTCTTCCCCGCCGCATCCACGCCCAGCTTGTCGCAAGGCACCAGAGGAACTCCGCGCCAAGTGAGGAAAGGCGAGCCGAAGATCGTCGTTGTGGGAGGAGGAACGCCGCGCCGTGTGCACTCGCGCCCGAAGGCCGCAATCGCGTTGGGGTGCGCCAGGAAAAAGGCCGGCTCTTTCCATATCCGCGAGAGCAGCTCATCCATGTCGTCGGGAGTCGGCGCGCCCTTGCGCGGCTTGACCTTGAACGCGGGATCGACATTGTGCAGCAGGCCGTAGTCGGCGTTGTTCAGCAGTTCGCTCTCCTGCCGTTCTTTCACCTTCTCGACCGTCAACCGGAGCTGTTCGCGGATCTGGTCGTGCGGATGGCTGTAAAGGTCGGAAATGCGTGTGTGGACGTCGACGATCGTCGAGATCGCGCTCAGCGTGTATTCGCGCGGCTTGTCGACATAATCCACGAAGGTCTCCGGCAGCTTGCGCTCGTCGCGCGTGCCGCAGACGACCTCGATGTTGTCGTCGTTCTTCACTTTGTTCACGCGCAAAGTGCCGGACTCGACCGGGATCCAGGAGAGCAGCTGCACCAGCCACCGCGGCGTAATCGCCGTAAGTTGAGGAGGGGTTTTGGTCGTATTGGCTAGCTGGCGTGCTGCTGCATCGCCAACGGAGCGGCGAGTGTCGGTAGTAGGCACGGAAGAACTCCTTGTCGAAGACGTTGCGGGTCATCTCCCGCCTTTGCCGGATGAACGCACGAGCGCTGCCCGGCACTCGTCTTCGATACTAGGTCCGCAGCCTCTTCCCGGGAATAGACTTGTTTCGGTAGAACTCACGATGTGGTTTACGATAGAAGGCAATTTGCCGCTTTCACGGAATATCGTAAAGAGCGAGGAGGCACAGATGATTTCAACAGCCAAAAAGGAGTGCCCATGACCGGCCCCGCCGCCCTCGATGAAATTGACTGCGAGATTCTGGCCGAGATGCAGGCCAATGCCCGCGTCGCTTTCGCGGAGTTGGGCCGCAGAGTCGGGTTGTCGACTCCCGCGGTCCTCGAGCGTGTACGGCGGCTGGAAGAGAGCCACGTCATTCTCGGCTACCGCGCCATGATCGACCCGGCGAAGGTTGGGCTGCCGGTGCGCGCCTTCGTCAAAGTTACGATTGCGGGCGACAAGCTCGCTCGCTTTTCGGCGCTGGTCAAGACCATTCCCGAAGTGCTCGAATGCCACCGCGTCACCGGCGCCGAGTCTTTCATCGTGCAGATCGCGGTCCGCGACGTGCGCCATCTGGAAGAGGTGATCGATGCCATGATGCCCTATGTCGCCACGAACACCTCGATGGTGCTGGCTTCGCCCGTTCCCTGGAACGACATTTTGCCCTCAGGTCGAAAGACCAAGCCGCGGAAGCAGCCGGCTCCGCGGACGCTGCCCTGACAGAGTGCGGAAAACTCCGGGAACGTATTCCTGAAAGGCAAGAGACCGTGCCAGCGGCTTCGCCCTGCTTAGGCCCTAGACTGCTTCTTTTGAAACTGCACGCTTAGCATCAAGCTCATCGCAGCAACCCCTAGAAAAAAGGGAATCAGCCCATTGAGATTGCCGCGCGCAACTCTTCCCTCCCAGACCAAAATGTAGCCGATAACCAGATTGAAAAGCGCCCAGAGGACGTTCACTGTGGGCGAGGACAATCCCTTTCCCGGTGGGTGGGCGAAAGGAGTAGGAAAGGAATCGCCGGAGATGCCATGCACAAAATGAGGCACGGTGTTCGCGAGAAACATTCCGCCAAAGAATGCGGCGACGTAGTTGTACCAAACCATAGGTGGGCATCCTTTCAATGATGGATTCAGACTTCGCGGCGCCATACGGGCCGGCAAGACCGCCAACTTACCGCGAAGCGACTGGTCAGGCCCTGGCCCGTTCCTGCGCCCGATTCCGCAAAGCCTTCATATAAGCAAATCCATAGGCCTGTTCCGGGTAGTGGCCGCCGACCACCTCGGGAGTATGGTCGAGAATCACGATCCCATCGAACTTCACTTCCACCAGGGCATCCATGATCTTCGACATGTCATAGTAGCCGTTGTCCATGAAAGTCTCGACAAAGTGGGGAAGGGGAGCGCTCACATTCCGGAAATGGATCTTCCAGACCTTCTCCGCGCCGAAGTACCGGATCGTCTCCACCGGATCCTTCCCCATCAATTGCGGACCGCCTTCGTTCCAGCATCCGCAGCAGAGGCAGATACCCACGTTGGGGCTGTTGGCAATCTCCATCGCCCGCTTGTAGCCCTCGAAATTGGCGAAGATGCATCGGGGAACCCCGGCGAGCTCCGGTTCCGGCGGATCATCCGGGTGAATCCCGATGCGGACGCCGTTCTCCTCGGCGACCGGTGCGACCTGCTTGATGAAATAGCTGTAGTTTGCCCAGATCTCGTCTTTCGAAAACCGGCGGCCGTGCGAAAGCGGCTCGTAATATTTCTGCCCGTTCCACACCCCCACTTTGTTGGGGCTCGCCATGTCGAACTCCCGGGCAGCAGATCCCCGAATCTCTGCCCGCCCGCTGCTCCAGATGCCGTTGCCCATATGCGCGTAAGTCGTGTAGTGGATCCCGGCCTGGCCAAGATTGCGCAGGTATTGCTTGTACTCCTCGATCTTCTGGTCGCGGCCGGCGAGATTGAGAGTCACCTCCGGCATGTTATGAACGTTCTCGTTGCCGATGTTCCACACTGTGATCCCGGCATCTGCGTAGCGCTTCTTGATTTGGAGAAAGCCATCCGCGGTTCTCAAGTCCGGCGTCGAGCCCACACTGACATACTCCGCGCCGAGCTGCTTCAGAAAGAGCAGATCGTCATCCGTCGGCTTCGCGACCGCCTGCGCCGAGAGCTTGATCCCAGGCGCATTTTTGTATACCGTTGCCGCCGCGGGCCGCGCGGACGAGAGAAACGCTGCCCCTACCGCGCCTCCGACGGCCAGCTTGACGAACTCTCGCCGGTCCGCGCTGAAGTTCATGTTGCCTGGTTTCAGAAGATCGGTTGCACGATTGTCCACGAAGCATACCTCCGGCGCCATGGAAGAACCTCGTCAGGTTTACGCCGCGGCAAAAGAGGCGGCAAGGCGCCGGAATCTATGTAGTTCCGCCGGTGGCGGATTGTCAAGAGCGCGGCCGAAGCCCCATGCATCAGAAATCCGGGGCAGCGAGTGCTTTTTCGCCGGGCTCTTCTTTGCCGGCGGCAACGGAGCTTGCACCGCCACCTCCCGCCCATCCGGATCGGCAAGCAGCATCTGCAAGGCCGGCCAGTGCCGCTTTTCAAAAGGCCGCATCACCGTACGGCTGCGCGGCGGCGCGAATTGCTCTGCATCGGCTACCGCGATGCGAGCTCTCATCCCGGGAAATTTCTGGCCACAAAAGAAAAGACCGTGCCCAGGGCTCGCCGGGGCACGGTCTTGAAGGGCTGTTTCCGTTAGTTTACGCCGACAGCACGCACCCGGTACTTGGCGGGTGTGACCGCGAGAGTACGCTCGATTTTCCTGAGAGCTTTCGCCTCGTCCGGAGAAGCAAAGGTGGATGCCATGCCGTGACTGGAGGCCCTGCCCGTGCGGCCGACACGATGCACAAAATCCTCGGCCTCCTTCGGCAGGTCGTAGTTCACCACGTGCGCAACGTCGGCTACGTCGATGCCCCGCGCCACGACGTCGGTTGCCACCAGCACGCGATGGCGTCCCTCGGCAAAGCCTCGCAGCGCCGAGTTCCGCTGCGACTGCGAGCGGTCTCCGTGAATCGGAGCCGCCGCAAACCCGGCCTTCGACAATCGCCGCGCGACCCGGTCCGCTCCGTGTTTGGTGCGAACAAAAACCATGAAGCTGCCCTTGCTCGCGCCCAGCAGGTGCTCCAGCAATTCCTGCTTTTTGTCCGTCGGAACTTCGAAGGTTTGCAGCTTCACATTGGGCGAAGGCTTCAGCTCAGAGCCGATCTCGATCCGCGCCGGATTCTTGAGATAGGCGCGTGCGATCTCGTGAATCGCCGGGCTCAACGTTGCCGAGTAGCACAGCGTCTGCCGGTCCGGCGGCAATACCGCCGCGATCCGCTGGATCGCCGGCCGGAAGCCCATGTCCAGCATGCGGTCCACTTCGTCCAACACCAGCATCTTCACCCCGCTCAGGTTCACCAGCCTGCGCGAGAGGTAATCCTCCAGCCGCCCCGGCGTCGCGACGATCAAGCGTGCTCCGCGGCGAATTGCCGTCAGCTGCGGCCCTTCCGCCAGCCCGCCGCAGACCAGTGCCGCGTCATTCGCGTTTCGCGTCAGCGTCCGCCAGGCTTCCAGAACCTGCATCGCCAGCTCACGCGTCGGCAGCAGAACCAGCGCCTTCATATCCTTCGGGCCCGCGGCCATCCGTTCGATCAGGGGAATTAGAAAGCTGAGCGTCTTGCCTGTGCCCGTCTGTGCCGTCGCCAGAATGTCGCGTCCCTCCAGGGCCGGCGGCAAAGCTGCCGCCTGAACTGGCGTGGGGTTGACAAAGTTTGCATTGGCGAGCTGCCGCTGCATGGTTTGAGAAAGATTCAATTCAGTAAAGAGTTTCAAAATGTCGTTCCTGTGCTGCATCTCAGCCCGGGAGTCCATCCTCCGGATTCATTCCGGAATCATCCATGGATACGCCGGGGCGAATGCAGTCGTTTCATTCCCATCCGCTGCCCGAAAATCATTTCCGGCCGCGCGGGAAACTTTCATGTTGTATGCAGAAAACCCAGGAAGCGCTGGCTTCACGCCGGTTCAAGATTTGCCACACGTATGCGTCTTCGACTGCGCCCGCTATCGCGGCACAATCTGGTCCGGTTGATCGCTTTGCGCGGCCAAACCTTGACTGCAACGGACCATTACGCTGAGGGGCCTGGGTATTTACGTGGCAGACGATCTTGCGGATGTAGGCGAGAACGGCTCACAACCAAACAACTGAGCGCAATCTAAGAATAACATAGCTGCGATTGCTCCTTCTAACCGGTCGCCTATCGGTGTACCCCGAAGCTGCGACATCCTACGCGGCTTTTCACCGGGAAAAGCCGCACTTCTCAGACTTTGGTGGTGCATAGCCATAGCGGAAATGCCCTAAGAGCGTGCACGCTGTCTGCGCTGGTAGGCAGCCACTTTGACTCGGTTGCCGCAGAGATTCATGCTGCACCACCGCCGCGATCCCTTCTTGCTGGTATCGAAAAAATGCACAACGCAGGATTCGCATTTGCGCAGCCGCGAGCGATCCGTTTCGGAAAGAAGATCGGCCGTTGCCTCCACGATCGGCGCCCAGAAATCGGCCGGCCGCCGCGGCGCGAAAACAATTTCTCGTTGAACTCTGCCCTCTCGTTTGCGCAGCATCGCATGGAGCGGATGCTCGAGCAGCAGCGCATTCACTTCCTTCAGGAACTCGTCCGGCGGCGAGCCGCCGCTTTCGATGCGCACCACGGCCTCCCGCAGCCGCTCCCGGAACGCAATCAGATCTTCGAGGAAAGCGGCAGCCGCCTTCGCAGGCCGCCAGCTTCGCAACAGGGCCTTGGTCTTCGGCGACGTCACCATTCCCGACGCAATCAGCCATCGCTCCAACGCGTGGACGTCAGGCAACAGTTCCGTCGGGCCGTTCGCCAGCACCGGCCGGGTATTCAAAAAGTCCAGGACCGGACGGTTGGCGACGAAAAGAAAGCCGTCAATCCACTCTTCCGGTGTTTGAGAGGTCGCCCGTGGCATCCCTGAATTTCGCCCTCTTTAAAATATCGCAACAGATCATAACACCGGTATTGACATACTTATCGGTGTTTACTACTCTTGCCCTGTCGCCGTCGCTGGAGCAGAATCCGCACAGCTGTACCCGGCGGCGAAGATTCCAGACTGGATTTTCTATCAAGGAAAATCCATCTCCACCAATTTCGACCGGGTACGCCTGTGCGGATTCTGCTCTAGGCGGCCGAAGAGAGGACGATCATGATCACCTACCAACATGCTTCCATCCGCGGGCGCAAGATCTTCTACCGCGAAGCGGGCTCCAAGGCTTCTCCTGCGATCGTGCTGCTGCACGGTTTTCCCAGCTCCTCGCACATGTTCCGCGGCCTGATTCCCCAGCTCGCCGAAAACTTCCACGTGATTGCTCCGGACTATCCTGGCTTTGGCTACAGCGACGCTCCGGATACAGGCGACTTTGAATACACCTTCGACAACCTCGCCTCGCATGTCGAAGAGCTGCTTTTCGGCAGCCTGGGCTTAAAGAAGTTCAGCATCTATGTGCAGGACTACGGCGCTCCGGTGGGATATCGCATCGCTTCCAGGCATCCTGACGCGATCGAGGGCATCGTCGTGCAAAACGGAAATGCCTATGCCGAAGGCATCGGGCCGGCCTTCGACCCGATGAAGCCCTTCTGGGCAAACCGCAATGCCGATACCGAAAAGCCGGTCCGCACGCTCCTCACCAAAGAAACCACCCTCTTCCAGTACACGCATGGGGTGAAGGATGCCTCCAAAATCAGCCCGGATGCCTACACTGTCGATCAGTTTTTCCTCGATCGGCCGGGGAACGATGCCATCCAGCTCAACCTGCTCCACAACTACCAGTCCAACCTCGCCCACTATGAGGAGTGGCATCAGTTCTTCCGCGACAAGCAGCCGAAGACGCTGATCGTTTGGGGCTCAAACGATCCGTTCTTCACCGTCGAAGGCGCCAAGGCATATCTCCGCGACATTCCCAAAGCGGAGCTGCATCTGCTCGACACCGGCCACTTTGCCCTCGAGGATTCCTCCGAGTTCATTGCCCGGCAGATCATCAAAGTTCTGGGTTAGAGCGGTTCTCCTACGGTGTATCCCGGGAAGATGCCATGAACGCAGCTTTCTGCCAAAGAAAGCTGCTCTTCTCCGATCTCGTCCCGGTCATAGCAATAGGAGAACCACTCTAAGCTGCGCTCTCAGCTTCCCCCTCTACAACCATGTGCAGGAGATTCCATGACCGATTTGAAGACCAATTCGAAAAATGCCGCCATTGTCCTGGCCCACGGAGCGTGGGCCGATGGAACCAGTTGGGAGCCCGTTCTGCGGCGGCTCGCAAAACACGGCTTTCCAGTGATCGCCGCGCCCCTCCCCCTCACCGGGTTGAGCGATGACGCGGCCGCGCTCAAGCGGACCATTGCCCGCACCAATGGACCTGTCATCGTTGCCGGCCATGCCTATGCCGGTGCGGTGATCGCAACTGCGACCGGCGAACGGGTCAAGGCTCTCGTCTATGTCGCTGCTCTCGCGCCCGACGAAGGGGAAACGGTAGCCCAGGTCTTTTACCGGGACGAGTCTCATCCCGAAGCGCCGCAGCTCGCGCCGGATGAGGACGGCTTCATCTGGATGCCGGAGCAGGGATTCGATCGCGCCTTCGCCCAAAACGCGACGGCGGAGCAGATCGCCTTGTGCAAGGCCGTGCAGCGGCCGATCGCCGTAAAAAGCATTCAGGAGCCCGCTCCCGTTCCGGCGTGGAAATCGAAGCCCTCCTGGTATCTCCTCGCCGAGCAGGACCGCATGATCAATCCCAAAACCCAGCGCTTTATGGCGGAGCGAATGAAGGCCACCGTACGGTCCTTCCCGGTCGATCACACTCCTCTCCTTACCTCGCCCGACAAAGTAGTGGAGGTCATTCTGGAAGCGGCGCGAGCGGTCCTGGTCTGAAGCGTCTGGTGAGTGTCGCGAAGGAAGGGATATTGGATACAACGGCCACATCTAGACGGATGGCGGCATTCTCCGATGGAGTCTTCGCCGTCATCATCACGATCATGGTGCTCGATCTCAAGCCGCCTGCCGCCGCCACTCTTCGTGCGCTTCTTCCTCTGTGGCCGCTTGCGCTCAGTTATCTTGTCAGCTACCTGTTCATCGCGATCATCTGGGTGAACCACCATCATTTGCTCAAGTTCGCGCGCAGTGCAACCCCTGCGCTCATCTGGTGGAACTTCGCGCATCTCTTCATGGTTTCTCTCGTGCCCGTAGCAACCGCCTGGATGGCCGCGACCAGGCTTGCCGCCGCACCAGTGTTCGTCTACGCAATGGTCTTTGTTCTGGTCGAGGTGGCCTATCTCGCCTTTGAACGGACTGCGTTTGCCCAGGCAACAGAAAGCGATATCGCGCCCCGGGTCCAAAAGATTGCGAGGCTGCGTTCGTATTTGGCGCTCGGGATCTTCAGCTTGGCGGCGGCCGTTTCATTCTGGTCGCCGCGGAGTGGATTCGTGTTGATCTGTTGCATGCTGCTTATTTATTTAAGCCCTCGCTTGCCCGACCGGTTCTATCGGTGGGTGCGCTGACGAATTCTGACTTTCCGCAAAGGAGGAAATGATGAAAAATTCGGTAGCAATCGTGACTGGAGCCAGCCAGGGCATCGGGCACTCCACCGCCGTCCGGCTGGCCCGTGATTTCGCCGCTGTCGTTCTTGTGGCGCGCAACGCCGCGGCTCTGGAAGACACCATGGCGCAGGTCCGGAGCAGCGGAGCGGAGGCTCTTCCCGTTTCCATCGATCTGAGCCAGGCTGCCGCCCCTGCGGCCGTCGTCGAAGCAGCTCTCGGGCGCTTTGGGCGCATCGACGCGCTACTCAACATCGCCGGCTCGGTGCCCCAGATCGATCTCTTTGAGATGACAGACGAGCAGTGGAATGCGGGAATGGAGCTCAAGCTGCACGGCGCCCGCCGCCTGACCATCCGGGCCTGGGATGCGCTCAAGCAAAGCAGCGGCTCCGTCGTCTTCATGTCGGGCAGCGCGGCGCTCGATCCCAAACCGGAATTTGCCGCCGTCGCTGCGACCAATGCGGCCATCATCGCTCTGGCCAAAGCCTTCGCCGAACAGGGCATCCGCGACGGCATTCAGGTGAACAGCATCGTTCCCGGCGCGGTCATGACCGGCCGCCGCCGCTCGTTTCTCGAGAAGTGGGCGCCCGCGCACAACATGAGCGTGGAGGAGGCGACCAGGAAATTCCCCGAAGAGGCGGGCATCGCACGCTACGGAAAACCGGAAGAGATCGCTGATCTTCTGGCCTTCATGGTCTCTCCCGCGGCCAAGTGGATGACCGGAACCTCCGTGCGCATGGACGGCGGCGAGGTCAAAGGAATCTGATCGCTCAACCAACAAAAGTGGAGAGGCGGACCCGGCATCGCGGGGAGAGGGAAGTGGCCCGGTTTCCAATGGCTTGGTTGACCTTTCGGCAGCGCGCCGTCTTCAGGGTCTTGCAACGATTTGGCCGTCCTCAGCTTTTATCGTCTCAAGATAGCGGTCGGATGCCTGAAGATCGCCGGATCGTTTGGCCGCAACACTCGCCCCTATCAAGGAATCGAGGCGATTGGGAGCAAGTTTCAGCGCTGCCTCGTAAGCATGGAGACCCTCCGTCGGTTGGCCCATCTGCAGCAACATGTCGCCTAGCATCTCTCCGCTCGGACGAGGAAGAATATCCGCGTAGTACATGGGATGATCGCGTTCGTAATTCGCGAGGCTGCGAAGA
>DATAWF010000221.1:0-5185 GCA_036267335.1 Acidobacteriaceae bacterium | reverse complement strand
TTCTTCGATGGAACGGCCACGTACGAAGTAGCGTTTTTGTAAACACTTCAAGTGAAAACGCTCTCGCCCCCGGCACGGAGCTTGAATCTGCCACTGCCCAACATTCCTACTTCGGCATTGGTTCGGCATTCTAGTTCGCTTGGGGCAGCGCCTTGCGCGCGTCCTCAATGCCGTCGAGGGCCTTCCACAAGGCACGCGCGGCCTCCGTCACTCCGGAGAGCACTTCATCTGCGCAAGCGGAATTCTCCGCCACGCAACCCTCGATCAGGTTGCGCCACACGGCGGAATGGCGAAGATCGGCGGTGGTGTGAACGGCGAAGTACTCACCGGTCTTGTCGCTCGCGCCATAAAACTTCTTCAGTCCCGCGAGCTTCTCATGCGCGATGCGGGGCACCTGCGACTCATAGGCATAGAATGCGCCCAAGGCTTGGGGCAGAGTGGCGCGCTCGGCGATGGTCTTGAAGGTTGCGACCAGTTCGCTCACCTCATCGACCGCCCGGCCGTCCGCCGCATGGCTACCCATGCCGGCCGTGAACTGCCGCCAGAGATCGGAGTGGGAGACGCCGTGGATCTCTTCCTCCGCCGCATTGGCCAGAACGGCCTTGCGCGCGCGGCCCTCGGGCAGACGCGAATGCAGCCGGGTCAAATAGGTGGGGAAGGCCGCAACGTGTTCCCCATATTGCTGGCCGTAGAAGGCAAGCTGCTCCTGCGTCAATTCGCCCATCGACCAGGCCTGATAGAAGGGGTGCTTCAGCAGGTCGTATTCGGCAAGGATTTCGTCTACACGCTTCCAAAGATGGGTGGATGTCATTCGTGCGCCTCTCTTTCAGAACCTTAGCTGGGGATAAGGGATTTTCGCAATGCTTTAAAGCATTTCTCCTGACGCTTTGGAGTGGTGATGGCTGCTATGTGCGGCCATTCTTCGATGGAATGGCCGCGTTGAGACCTGCTCCCTACTTCACGCCATCAGAAGAAATGCTTTAGGACTGTTTGGGGCCCGTCTGCGGAGCCGATTCCCAGGCAGGTTTTGGCCGCTCGGCGGGGGGCAGATCCCGTCCGCGAACGCGGTCATACCAGTAAACGTCGCTGGTGGTGCCGAGGGATTCGTTGTAGAGGCTGGGCTCTCCAATGGTTTCGCGCAGCTCCTCGGCAAATCGATGCTCAGCCTTCAGGGTATCGGCGATGGCAGGTACCTCCACCCGGGGGGTCTTCCAGAATTTCTGGTAGCCCCGATCGAGCAGAACGCCGATCTCCCCGCCAACCAGAAGGCCGGGATGGTGAATCCATACCATGGAGTGCTGGGGCACGCCCTTCGAGGCGCTTTTCGCTTGTGGATTGCGCCCTAAGATGGCGCCAATGCCATTTTTCTTGACCTGGATCAGGCCCGCCGGAGCTCCTGCGACCGCGGGCAGCTCTGCAACATCAAATCCCTGACCGCGCAGGGAATGAAGGACTTCGTCGTAGCTTAAGTATTGGACTTTAGTTCGCATTTTTATGCCGTTTGCCGCGAATTGGAGGGGCTTTCCCCGCCCGGGACGCTACACTGAAAGCATCTCCTTTCACTGTCGCATACCGGCATTGCCCGCCGCAACGAGCGGGCGCGGACGGAGGAGAGAAAAACCGGAATGGGATTGAGCCGCATCGAAACCATGACCAAGCCGCTGGGCAGCACCATGCTGGAGCGGATCGGCAACACACCTCTCCTCCGCCTGGAGCGTGTCGCCGCGCACCTGCCGGGAGTTCAACTTTTGGGCAAGGCGGAATGGGTCAACCCGGGGGGCTCGGTCAAGGACCGCGCGGCCTCTTCCATCGTGGAAGCGGCGGAGGCGAAGGGCCTGCTCCGGGGCCGCACCCTGCTCGATGCGACCAGCGGCAACACCGGCATTGCCTATGCCATGCTGGGCGCGGCCAAAGGCTTTCCGGTAACGCTCTGCATGCCTTCGAATGTTTCTCCGGAGCGGAAGCGGATTCTCCATGCCTACGGGGCCGATGTCGTCTGGACCGATCCGGCCGATAGTTCCGACGGGGCCATCCGAAAGGCGCGCGAGCTGGCTCGCGATACCGAACGGTATTACTACGCCGACCAGTATGGCAACGACGCCAACTGGAAGGCGCATTACCATGGCACGGGTGTGGAGATCTGGCGCCAGACCGAGGGCCAGGTTACCCACTTCATTGCCGGGCTGGGAACCAGTGGAACATTCATGGGCGTCACGCGCCGGCTGAAGGAATCGAATCCGGCCGTGCAATGCATAGCGATGCAGCCCGATTCGCCCTTTCACGGCCTGGAGGGCTTGAAGAACATGGGTTCGGCGATCGTACCGGCGATTTTCGACCCTGAGCTTCCCGACCGCATGGTAGAGCAATCGACCGAGGGCGCGTACGCAATGGCCACATTTCTGGGACGCAGGGAGGGGCTGCTGGTCGGGGTTTCGGCCGCGGCGGCCGTAGCCGCCAGCCTCAAGATTGCGGAAGAAGAGGCGGCCGCGGGAAGGCAGGCAGTGATCGTGACGGTTCTGCCCGACTCTGCGGACAAATACTTGAGCGAGCGGTTTTGGGAGGAATGATCCTCGAGCCGGAGCGCGGCGCGCGGGGCGGTTACCATGCTGAAGATGACGGAGTTTGATTACAAGGCAGTACGGAAGCACGGCGAAGAGACCTACCCCCATGAATGCTGCGGCGTGCTGCTGGGTCACAGCAGCGAAGAAGAGGTGAATGAGGTTGACGCGGTGGTGCGCGCCGGCAATACGCGCACGGATTCCGCGCACAACCGCTATCAGATCGCTCCGCAGGAGTTGGTGCGCATCCAGCGCGAGGCGCGGGGGCGCGGCCTTGACATTGTCGGGTTCTACCACTCGCATCCCGATCATCCGGCCCGCTGGTCACCGACGGATTTTGCCGAGGCTCACTGGCTGGGATGCTCGTACGTAATCACCAGCGTCGATCGCGGCGCGGCCAATCTAACCAACTCCTTCCGGCTCTCCGGAGCCGGGGAAGACGACAAGAGGTTCGACGATGAAGAGATTCGGGTGTTGTCCCCGGCGCCCGCAGTGTAACCGCCGCGCGTCTTAAAGCAAAAAGCACAGAGGGTGTAAGGTGGCGAACAGCTCTGGAGGCAGCCATTCCATCAAACCAGGGCTCCCCAGGCTAGCTTGCGGGAGTGGAAAGAATGGCTGCACATAACCGATTTCACGACGCCACAGTATCTGTGCTTTTGCTTGAAAGGCGCGGGCATGCCGAGGGATTGAGGCAACGAGAAAGAGAGACGCAAGCGATGAAGATTCATATTCCGACGCCGCTTCGCCAATATGCGGACAAGCAAGCGACGATAACCGTGGATGCTCGAACGGTAGGCCAGGCGCTCGACGCGCTGACCAGCAGTCATCCGGAGCTCAAAAAACATCTTTATTCGGATGGCGGAAAGCTGCGCGCCTTCGTGAACGTGTATCTCAATGATGAGGACATTCGCTATCTGGCGGCAAAAGAAGACACCCCGGTCAAGGAAGGCGACAGCCTGACCATCATCCCCTCGATCGCGGGCGGCGCGATACGGAATGAAAATCGCTGAAGAATTTGGCCGCCAAACTGAATCTGAAGCAGAGTAGGAATGCAAAATATGGCAACGCTCACGGAAACTCCTGTGGCTGAACTGCCACAACTCAGCAATGACGATCTAGCCCGCTACTCCCGGCATTTGATCCTGCCGGAGGTGGGCCTCGAAGGGCAGCGGAAACTCAAAGCGGCGCGCGTGCTCTGCGTCGGCGCGGGCGGATTGGGATCGCCGCTGGCTTTTTATCTGGCCGCGGCAGGCATCGGAACGCTGGGACTGCTGGATTTCGACGTGGTCGACGTCAGCAACCTGCAGCGCCAGATCATCCACAGTACCGAGGACGTAGGGCGGCTCAAGATCGATTCGGCGGCCGAGAAGCTGCTCGCCCTCAACCCTGACCTGAAGATCATCAAATTCAACACGATGCTCACCAGCGCAAACGCGCTTGAGATCTTCAAGGACTTCGACGTCATCGCCGACGGTACCGACAACTTTCCCACCCGCTACCTGGTGAACGATGCCTGCGTGCTGACCGGCAAGCCGAATGCCTACGCCTCCATCTTCCGCTTCGAGGGGCAGGCGAGTGTCTTTGCCACCAAGGATGGACCCTGCTATCGCTGCCTCTATCCGGAGCCGCCACCGCCTGGCCTGGTTCCCTCCTGCGCCGAGGGCGGTGTCTTGGGCATTTTGCCCGGCCTGCTGGGCGTGATCCAGGCGACCGAGGTCATTAAGCTCATCCTCGGGCAGGGCGAGCCCCTCATCGGGCGCCTGCTTCTGGCCGATGCGCTCAACATGCGCTTCCGCGAGCTGAAGCTCAGAAAGAATCCCGACTGCCCGGTTTGCGGCACGCATCCGACGGTGACCAAGCTGATTGACTATGACCAGTTCTGCGGTATTCCCAAGCAACCCGCCGCTCCTGCGGAGCAAGTCAACGGCATCCCTCAGATCTCCGTCACTGAGTTCAAAACGCAGCGCGATGCGGGTAAAGACTACTTTTTGCTCGATGTGCGCGAGCCTTATGAATATAGGATTGCGAACCTCGGCGGCCATTTGATTCCTCTGGGAGAGCTGCGGCAGCGCGTGAGCGAGCTCGACCCTAGCCGGGAGATTGTGGTGCAGTGCAGGAGCGGGGCGCGCAGCCAGCAAGCGGCGGAGTTCCTGCAGCAGACCGGATTCAAGAAGGTACAGAACCTGGCCGGCGGCATTCTGGCGTGGAGCGACAAGGTCGACCCCACGGTGCAGAAATACTGAACCGTCCTTAAGGGCCTATTTCTTGGGCGTAGAGAATGTGAGGGGGCGGCCGGTCGACTGGCCGCCCTGCTTTTTTCGCGGCCGGCTCCCATGGTAAGAAACCGTTTTGACAGCGGCAGGCGGGCAGGTACAATCTTGCCCAAGAATCCCAGATTCTAAAATCAGCCAATCCCCATGACCACAGTTTGCAAGCACCCTAAGGTTCGCGTTGTAGCACGCGAAGAGGACGCGGAATACGTCGAATGCCAGGACTGCGGAGAGGTCTTCGATTCGAACGAGTTCAACGACATGGCGATCGAAGAAAGCACCGACGGCGAAGAGGACGACGACAAATAGACAGCCGGCTTCCGGCTGCTCGCTATCCCCGACATTACTTCCCATGGA
>DATAWF010000220.1:0-9512 GCA_036267335.1 Acidobacteriaceae bacterium | reverse complement strand
TTTTCGTAATAGAGAATCTCCTGCGGAGTATCGATGCGCACGGTTACGGTAAACTCGCGGATCTTGCCCCCGCCGTCGGTGGCTTTGACCGTGAGCTTCCGGCCGCCGGAGAACTTCTCGCCCAACAGCTTGCGGATGCCGTCGAGATCGAAGACTTCCTCTCCGGTCAAGCCCAGCGATTCCGCATTCTGGCCACTCTCGAATTGCAGCGGGAGGATGCCCATGCCCACCAGATTGGAGCGGTGGATGCGCTCATAGCTTTCGGCGATCACCGCGCGCACGCCAAGCAAACGAGGCCCCTTCGCCGCCCAATCGCGCGAGGAACCTGAGCCGTACTCCTTGCCTGCCAGGATCAGCAGCGGGGTCCCACGCTCGGCATATTTCACGGAGGCATCGAAGATGCTCATCTGCTCACCCTCGGGCAGCAAGCGGGTGACCCCGCCTTCGGTTCCGGGAGCGAGCTTGTTGCGCAAGCGCACGTTGGCGAAGGTGCCGCGCACCATCACTTCATGGTTGCCGCGGCGGGAGCCGTAGGAATTGAAGTCCTTCGGCTGAACGCCATGCGCGGTCAGATACTTTCCCGCAGGGCCGTTGGCTTTGATCGAGCCCGCGGGAGAGATATGGTCGGTTGTGACGCTATCGCCAAGGATGGCCAGCACGCGCGCCCCGGAAATATCTTCGACCGGCGCCGGCTGGGCCGGCATGCCGTCGAAATAGGGGGCTTGGCGAATGTAGGTCGAGCCGGTATCCCAGTGGTATGTGACGCCCGTGGGGAACTTCAGAGCCCGCCAGCTATCATCCCCTTCGGTCACTGTTGCATATTCCTTACGGAACATCCCGGAGTCGATGGCGGAGGAGACCGTCTTCGATACTTCCGCTTGCGAAGGCCAGATATCTTTGAGATAGACGGCCTTCCCGGCCTTGTCTTTGCCCAGCGGCTCATGCTCGAAGTTATGGTCGATGCGACCGGCCAGGGCATAAGCAACCACCAGTGGCGGCGACATGAGATAGTTGGCCCGGACCTCGGAATTGATCCGGCCCTCGAAATTCCGGTTGCCGCTCAGCACCGAGACCGCAACCAAGCCGTGCTTCTCAATGGACTCGGAGACGTCGGAGGGCAGCGGCCCGGAGTTGCCGATGCAGGTGGTGCAGCCATAGCCAACAACGTTGAAGCGAAGCTTGTCGAGCGAATCGAGCAGGCCCGCGCGCTGGTAGTATTCGGTGACCACCCGTGAACCGGGGGCAAGCGAGGTCTTGACCCAAGGCGGCACGCACAATCCCTTCTCGACCGCCTTCTTGGCGAGAAGCCCGGCGGCGATCATGACGGAGGGATTCGAGGTATTGGTGCAACTGGTGATGGCGGCGATCACGATCGAACCGTGATCGAGATAGCGATCGACGTCCACGCCAAAGCGGTCCCTGATCGAGGGCGCGACGCCGTTGCCGGAGATGCCCGGCTCGGGCGTGGCCTTGGCGCCGTTTCCATTGACCGAGGGATGGCCGCCCTCGCCCTCCCAGCGCGTTACCTGACGCGGCGTGCCGGAGCCGGCATTCGGACCTAACAGGCCTGGCAACTGCTCGCGGAAGGCCGTGCCCGCATGGGAAAGCAGAACCTTGTCTTGCGGGCGCTTGGGACCGGCGACACTCGGCTCGACGGTGGAGAGATCGAGCGAGACGCTCTGCGTGTACTCGCTTTCGGGCGAGTCAGCGGTGTGGAAGAGCCCCTGCTCTTTGAAGTACGCCTCGACGAGCTGGATCTGCTCGCGGCTGCGCCCCGTGAGCTCGAGATAGCGCAGCGTTTCCTGGTCGACGGGAAAGAGTCCACAGGTCGCGCCGTATTCGGGCGCCATGTTGCCGATGGTGGCGCGGTCGGCCAGCGGAAGCTCCGCAATGCCGGAGCCATAGAACTCGACGAACTTACCCACGACGCCGAGCTTGCGCAACATCTCAGTAACGGTGAGCACCAGGTCGGTCGCCGTGGTGCCTTCGCGCAGCTTGCCAGTAAGCTTCACGCCAACAACTTGCGGCACCAGCATGGAAACGGGCTGGCCGAGCATGGCGGCCTCCGCCTCAATGCCGCCGACGCCCCAGCCGAGCACGCCCAGGCCGTTGATCATGGTGGTGTGGGAATCGGTGCCGACCAGGGTGTCGGGATAAGCGCGGCCGTTGGCGGAAGTGAAGACCACCCGCGCCAGATGCTCCAAATTCACCTGGTGGCAAATGCCCATTCCCGGCGGCACGGCGGAAAAGTTGCGAAAGGCTGTCTGCCCCCATTTGAGAAAAGCGTACCTCTCCTGGTTGCGCTCAAACTCCATGGCAACGTTGATGGAGTAGGCATTGGACACACCGTATTCGTCTACCTGCACGGAGTGATCGATGACCAGTTCCGCCGGCTGCAGAGGGTTGATCTTTTCCGGATCCCCTCCCAAGCGCTTCATCGCGTCCCGCATCGCCGCAAGATCGACGATCGCGGGCACGCCGGTGAAATCCTGCATGAGCACGCGCGCGGGCATAAAGGCAATCTCGCGCGACGGCTCTCGCTTGGCCTGCCATTTGGCGAGGAACTCGATGTCGTCGGCGGTAACGCTTTTGCCATCTTCCTGGCGCAGCAAGTTTTCAAGGAGGATGCGCAAGCTGAAAGGAACTCGATCCAGGGAGACTCCGCTCTTCTCAAGCGCCTTCAGGCGGAAGATCTCGTAGCTCTTACCGCCAGCCTTCAATGTGGATTGGCTGCCAAAGCTGTTCATGTGCTGCATGATCCTTTCTGGTCCGCTTCGCCCAAGGCATTTTAGATCCGGGCAAGCAGGCTCGGCACACCGCGTGCGGCGTGCGCGCCCGGGCGAAATCTAGGCCGTGAACTCAGGTGTGGGTCGATTGCGCGAGAAAAGAAAGCAACTTCATCCCGCGCGACGGCGCAAAGTGGAGCAACCGTCCGCGGTCGGGCTTGCCGTAGCGGAAGCGCTTGTGCAGGCTGGGCGAAGAACTCGGCACGTTCATGGTCTTCGCTCTCTATGGTAAACCGTTTCCGTTCCGATAAGACGTTTTTGAGCCTGCGCGGCGGCCGGCCACGATACTCTTGCTAGACTGGGGTTTTCGCGCCGGCGGCGACAGAGAAGAAACCGGAGAAGCGGAAGCGGATCAGAGTTTTTCTAAACAACTTCAAGCTTTGGTGCTCAATCGATGAAAGTACTGGTCATAGGTTCAGGCGGCCGGGAACATGCGCTGGCATGGTGTATTGCCAAATCTCCCCGGGTTTCCGGCGTGGTATGCGTGCCCGGAAACGGTGGAATCGCGAGTGCGGCCCGTTGTGTTCCCGCCAACCAGAAAGACGTAGATGACCTGCTTCGCGTGACCGCCGCGGAATCTCCCGACCTGGTGATCGTTGGACCGGAGATGCCGCTCTCACTGGGATTGGTGGATGAACTGCAAAGGCGGCAGGTGCCGGTTTTCGGCCCCACGCGCAAAGCGGCGATGCTCGAAACGAGCAAATCCTTCGCGAAACGCTTCATGCAGCGGCATACCATTCCCACGGCCAACTATGCGGTCGCTACCGGCGAAAAAGAGGCGCTCGACGCCATCGACCTCTTTCATCTCCCGGTCGTGATCAAGGCCGACGGCTTGGCCGCGGGCAAGGGCGTGATTCTTTGCACGACCAAGCGGGAAGCAAGCGAGACGATCTCAGGGCTCTTCAGTGGGCTGCTGCTGGGCACGCCGGAGACAGCCGTCGTCATCGAGGAGTTTCTGGTAGGAGAAGAGATTTCTTTCCTGGTGCTCACCGACGGCAAACACGTCGCTGCTCTGGTTCCGGCGCAAGATCACAAGCGCATCGGCGAAGGAGATACGGGTCCGAACACGGGGGGAATGGGCGTCTACTCGACCGACACCATGCTCGATGCGCAGATGCGGGAGTGGATTCTTCACCATATCGCGCAGCCGACGGTGGACGGCATGGCCGCCGAAGATACTCCTTTTGCCGGAGTTCTCTATATCGGATTGATGATGACGGCGCGGGGACCGGCAGTGCTCGAATACAACGCGCGCTTTGGCGACCCGGAGACGCAGGCAATTCTGGCGCGACTGGATAGCGATCTCGTGGATGCTCTGGCGTCCTGCGTCGAAGGCCGGCTGAGCGACGCGGAGCTGCGCTGGAAGCCTGGGGCTTCGGCCTGTGTGGTTGCAGCCTCCGGCGGCTACCCTGGCGCTTATGCAACCGGGAAACCCATCACGGGGCTGAAAGAGGCCGCGAGCGTTCCAGGGGTAGAGATTTTTCATTCAGGCACCGCCTTGGTGGAAGGGGGCTATCTCACCAACGGCGGGCGGGTGTTGGGAGTAACGGCCGCAGCAGAGACACTCGAAGAGTCGCTTTCGCTGGCCTACGAGGCACTGGGCCGGATTCATTTTGACGGAATCTACTACCGGCGGGACATCGGGCGCCGGGCTCTCAAGCCGGCGGCGCGCTAGCTAGTCCAAAAGCAGGTCCCTCGACTCCGCACGACAAAAATCGTCATGTTGCGCTCGGGATGACAGTTTTGGCTACACTCTGTGAGAAATTCAGGCTAGGGCTTCTTCAGGACGGGATGCCGCTTTTGGGAGCCGAGGCGGGATAGGTCACAGCGGCCTGAATCAAACGATCGAGCTCATTCAGCCCTGAATTCAGCCGTTCGGCCGCAGCCGGGCCTATGGGGCCGGCCTGACGGAAGGCTTCTTCCGCTTCCCTGGCCAGCTCGGTACCGCGGGGAAGGCCGAAGGTTCCCAACACTCCCGCCAATTTGTGAGCGGCATCGATGGCGCGGGTTCGGGCCGGCTCATCCAGCTCGTTCTTCGCCGCCAGTTCCTTCGCCTGCTGCAAAGTTTCGACATGCGCGGCTACGGTCTTCCTGCTTTTTTCCCACAAGCCAGCAAGCAATTGATGCAATTTCTGTTGCGAATTGTCCCGTTCCGGCACATTGCCGGCGCCGGAGAGCGAGTTCTCTTCTGGGGGAAGGTTGCTCATAAACCGTCACACAAACCGTTACGCCGTGTCCTTCCACCCTAACACGGCGGAGATTTGCCCTGCTAAGGCCAATGGATCAAAGGGTTTAAAGAGGATAGCAGCCACCCCCAAGTCGGCAAATCGACGCTGGTCTGGCCCTTGGACCTTGGCGGTGAGCAGCAGCACTGGAATGTGAGATGTCTTGTGGTTGGCCTTGAGCTTGAGAAAAGTAGTGGGACCATCCATCTCCGGCATCATGACATCGAGCAGAATCGCGTCCGGCTGCTCCTGCGAGGCGCGGTCGATGCCTTGCTTTCCGGAGTTGGCAAGCACCACATGCCAACCGGCAACTGTCTCCAGGCTCAACGCGGCAACCTGGCGAATATCGTCTTCGTCATCAATGATAAGAATTCGGCGGGTCATCAATCGTTCTAACTCGCTTTCAAGCACTGGCGGAAGCTGCGCCGCCCCAGTACAAATTATCCTCCACCACTGGGCGATAACGCTTCAACATTGTAAGAACGAGCGTTTCGACCTCCGGGAGCTGGACCCGGGCTTTGGTGAGAAATTCGGTCGGACCCAGGAGAAGCTTTTTACGGTCGGCCTCGCTGATGTCCTGCGCGGAATAGACCACCAGGGGCAGGCGGCATAGATCTTTTTGGTTACGCAGCCAATCCACCACGCCGAAACCGTCGCCGTCAGGGAGAGATAGATCCAGAATCAGCAGGAGAGGCCGCACCGTAAGCGCGAGCTCGATTGCCTTGCGGCGGTTGGAAGCATGGAAGACGTCGAGGCCGGCGCGCTCGAAGGTCTCGAGCATCACTCTGGCCAGATCGTTGTCGTCTTCCACCAATAGGATTCGCGCCGGCGCCTCTTCCGTGTTGAGGACGCGCGAGAGAGCGGCCAGCATCAGATCGCGGTCGAAAGGCTTGTGCAGCCAGGCATCGGCACTCTGCTCGATCTCAGGATCGTTGAAGGCTCCGAAGGCGCTTAGAACGAGCACGGGAATGTTGGCCGTGCGCGGATCGTCTTTGAGCTGGCGCAACGTTTCCCATCCATGCAAACCGGGCAGGCTCAGGTCGAGGAGAATGGCATCGACACGCACCTGGCGTGCAAGCGCCGTCGCTTCCCCGCCGTCCGCAGCCTCAAGCACAAAATATCCGCGGTCTTTCAAGCAGTCGGCCAGCACCGCCCGGGCTTCGAGGCTCTCATCGCAGATCAGCACGGACGACTGGGTAATCGTCTCCAGTCCCTCGCCGGACAAACGGTCCGAGACCTCGCGCTCGCGCGTGAGCGCGGGCAGAAACATGAGGAAGGTCGAACCCCGGTCCGGATTGCGCTCGGCCCAGATTCTGCCTGCATGTTGCTGGACGATGGTGCGGCAGATGGCAAGCCCGAGTCCGGTGCCGCCCTTTTGGCGGGAGTCGGAGGCATCGACCTGCTGGAAGCGGTCGAAGATGGTTTCCAGCTTGTCTTTGGGGATGCCTCTGCCGTGATCGATGACGCTGAGGGTGATTCCGTCGAGCAGTCTCTCAAGCTTGACCGTGACCTGCGAAGCCGGCGGCGAAAACTTGACCGCATTGCTCAGCAGGTTGGTCATCACCTGCAGAAGCCGGTCGGGGTCGGCCTCGATGTTCATGGGCTCGGAATCCAGCAGGAGCTGGACCTTGGCCGTTTCCGCCATCGGGGTCATCGCGTCGATTGCCTGCCGGGCCAAATCGTCGAGGCAGCAGGGCCGATAGGTCAACGGAGCGCGCCCGGACTGCATCCGCTCGAGATCCAGAATGTCGTTGATCAGGCGGACCAAGCGGTCGGAGTTCGCTACTGCGATGCGAAGCAGATTGGATGCCTTGTCGCCGGTCTCGCCCAGCAATCCCGCCGAGAGCAGCCCCAGAGCGCCGCGGATGGAGGTGAGGGGCGTACGCAGTTCGTGGCTGACGGTGGAAACGAATTCGTCCTTCATGCGATCCAAGGCATACCGCTGGCTGATATCGCGGAAGCTGAGCACGCTGCCCACGGCAACACTGTGCTCGACCATCTGGGTCACGGAGAACTCGACCGGGAACGAGATCCCGTTCTTGCGGTGGAAAACATCCTGGCCGTTGTCGCCATCGCGCATCAGGAAGGCGCGGCGCATGCGGCATTGATCCGAACAGGCTTCGCGATCTTTCCGCTCTTCATGGACCACGGAGTGGACGGTTCTCCCGATCAGGTCGAAGGGCTGGGCGCCCAGCATGTTCGCTGCCGCGGGATTGACGAAAACGATGCGGCCGTTGGAGTCCGTACCGAAGATGCCGTCGGCGACAGAATTCAAGATCGATTCCTTCTGCCGGTTCAGCTCTTCCAGGCGCGTCTCCTGGGCGGAGCGAGCCATGAACTGGCCTATCGAAGCGCATACCGTCTCGACTGTAGCCATCATTTCGCGGTCTTCGCTCTGCTTTTCGCGGCTGAAGAATTCCACGATGGCGATCACCTGGTTGCCGACGCGCACGGGAACGCCCCAACCGGTAACCAGTCCGTCGGTTTGCGCCGCTTGGGTCCGGAGGAAATTGGGGCTTTGCGCGAGATCTTCGATCCAGCAGGGGCTTTCCGCCGCCCACACCTGTCCGGGCAGGTCTTTTCCCTTTTCGATCACTCGTCCGATGCTGTCGCGATGGAATTCGGCACACGCGCACTCCGGCCTGTACCAGCCGGCCAGATAGCGGGTGTGCTGGTCGCTCGAAACGAACCACAGCCCTGCCATGTCAAAGCCGAGATTGGTTCCCAGGGATTCGAGAATCGCCGGGAGAGCCTCATCGGAAGTATTGGACTCGCCGACGACTTGGCTGACCGCCAACTGCATCGCCAAGCGGCGCTCGCGCTGATACTGTGCCGTGACGTCGCGAAAAATGCAGCGCACCGAAACGGGCTCGCCGTGGTCTTGGCGGCAGCTCAAGCTGGCTTCAAGCTCGCGGTACATTCCACTGATTGCCTGCACGCTCAAGTTGGCGCCATCGATGCGTTCGCCGTGCAGCGCGCGCTTGAACAAAGCCGCGGCTTCTTCCTGCGCTTCGGGCGGGAAGGCAGCCTCAAAGGTAGGCAGGGTTTCAAAGGCGGCCGCGCTCTGACCAAAGCAGGCCTGCCACGCGGGATTGACGTAGAGATACCTGCCGCGCGGGCTCAGGGTGGCGATCATTTCCTGGGAATTTTCGAAGAGATCGCGGTAGCGCTCTTCGCTCTCGCGCAAGGCATGTTCGGCGCGCTTGGCGGCGGTGAGGTCGGTGGCAATCGCCAACAGACCGGTCAGGGCGCCATCGGCGCTGCGCACCGCGGAGAGATAGACCATGGCGGGAAAGGCGCTGCCGTCCTTGCGCCGGAACTGAATTTCGAATCCGCGAACCCGGCTGACGGGAAAGCTGGTGACATAGCGCGCATAGTGCCGGAGCTCGTTCGAGACTCCGCTCAACGCCGCGTCCGGCGCGTGTTCGAGACGGGATACCAGCACCTGCCCGATGCGGTCCAATTCGCCCGCGGGAAAGAGCTCCTGCGCCCGCAGGCGCCCGAGCACCTCATTCACGCGGTAGCCCAGCATGCGCTCCGCGGCGGGATTGAAAATTTGCAGATTGCCGTCGAGATCGGTGGCCAGGATCATCGGGCCGGCCGAATCCAAGATGCTTCGCTGCATTTGTGCCAGTTGCTGTACTCTTTGCTCCGCGACATTGCGCCGCGAGGCGCTGAGAAAATGCAGCACGCAAAGAACGATGAGCAGGGTTTGCGCGCACGCCCAGGCGATCACGGCAGCGATGAAGATTCCGCCGTGGCCGAGCAGCAGCACAATCCCGCCATATGCCGAGAGCAGCAGGGAGGCAGCAAAAATGACAGTCGAGGGGAGCCTGTCCCGAAGCCAAGTCACTCGCATAAATTGCTTCAAGCAGCCGACCTAAATTCTTACCCGGGCCCGGTTCGGTCCTTGCCTGTTAGAAGACGGCTCAGGCTACGGACACTTTTTGAGGTGCAAGATACAAGCTGGATGGCTGTCAGTATACGGCCCACTCCCATCTCCGGCGGAGTACCTCTTGGGAGTCCACAGTCCGAGCAGGTTGCATGCGCTTGTTGGCTTCGGTGTCTTTTGCTCTTGCCCCACCTGCGCTCGACCGCCTCAACAGCGCTTGAAGGGAATGACATTGGCCCGGCTTTCCGCCAACCTGTCGCTTGCCGCCGAGATACGGCACAGACTCCAGACGGAGAAAGATACAACTACGTATGTCGCCACAATACAAAGCAGAATCATTGCAAGGCCCACAGTGAACCCCTTATGCGCAAGCTTCAGCGCGATGCAATTCATTCGGGGGAATGATTCAGCCTATACCTGATTTTGTAAGACGCCTCTGCAACTTTCGTCATAGCCGTGTGCGTTTTCGCGGGGAACAGGGTACCTGTGGGTTGGCTTGACGGAGAGATGGGGCAGCCCGGGGTTCGTTTTAGGGAAAGGTCAAAAACATTTGAGATGAAGGGAAAATGGAGGAGAAAAAATACAGGGATCCTGCGGCTCCTGAACCTC
>DATAWF010000219.1:0-3412 GCA_036267335.1 Acidobacteriaceae bacterium | reverse complement strand
ATCAACAAAATAATCTCCAAACCGTCGACGAATTTCGTCGATTTTATGAGTCGGAAGGGCCCCAAACGGCCCTGAAGACCCGGCTTCGCGGCTTCCAGCAACCATGCGATCGCAACCTGTAAACTGGACACGCCATGAGTTGCCTCTTCTGCAGGATCGCGTCGGGTGAAATCCCCTCGACGTCCGTCTACCAGGACGACCTCGCTTACGCCTTTGCCGATATCAACCCCAAGTCGCCGGTGCACATCCTCATCATTCCGCGCGAGCACATCGCGTCGCTGGCCGAGGCGGTGGCCGAGCATCGAATTCTGCTTGGCCACCTGATGTGGATTGCGGCAGAGATTGCGCGCCAGAAAGGCCTGGCAAAGGGATACCGCGTCATCGTCAACTCCGGCGAGGACGGTGGCCAGACCGTGGACCATCTTCACTTGCACCTGATGGGCGGCCGGCCGATGACTTGGCCTCCGGGATAGACAGACAGCGAGCAGGAATAGGTGATAGGGAGCAGGGAACGGGGACACGGCCGTCAGCCTTTGGGTTTTCTCATCATGACGGCCAGCATTCGACCCACTTCGTTCGACAAGGATTCGGCACGTCCGTAAATCGCAACGCTCAACTCAACGGCTCGCCGCCAGGCAAATAAGGCCCTTGAGAGGCACTCCCATGGGGCCGCCTCGTTTCCGGCCTCCGGGGGAAGCGTACGATTCCCTATTCCCTGTTCTTAGAACGCTGGCTGAGGAGAAACTTCCTCTTCCTCTTCCACGCCGTAGCGGCGCAGCAAAACCGGCAGGCTCTGCGAGAAGGCCGAACGCGGCATCACCGAGTCGCATCCCGCCTCGACGGCCTTCATCTTGAGGTCGCCCTGCAGGTGGTTCAGGAAGCCAATGATCGAGACGGCCTTCTTGAATTTGGATTTGAATTTGGGAATCAGCGTCATGGGTTTGGCGTTCAGATTGTTCAGGTCGAACACCAGGAGCGCGGGCTTTTCGTTTTCCGGCGACTCGTAGAGCCTCGCGATCGCTTCCTTGTTCTCGCCCTTGACAAACTCCACTTTCACGCCGAGTTTGCGCGCTGTCTCCTGAATTTTGGCCAGGAAAAACAGATCCTCGATAAAGCAGAAGATGCGCGTCGGCGCGTCTTCGCGAATCGGCGCCGGAGGCTGCCCCGTATAAACATCGGGGTAATATCCGCTGCTGTGGCCGTTGCCGGCAGTGGGGATGGTGGAGGGGGGGCCGTCGGCAACGTTGCCGTTCACA
Organism: Acidobacteriaceae bacterium; assembly: GCA_036267335.1. Taxonomy (GTDB): domain Bacteria; phylum Acidobacteriota; class Terriglobia; order Terriglobales; family Acidobacteriaceae; genus PALSA-350. Next base: position 2,156 of record DATAWF010000219.1, on the reverse strand, counting down.
GTCCGGTAGCTGTGGTCCATCGGACCCACAAATGCGCGCGGACCCTTTTGTCTTCCGCGGCGCTTGCCCTGCGGCGGACCGGAGATGCTGTTCCCGGGCTGCAAGGGAGGAGACGGGCTCTTCTGGAAGAATTTCTTCTTCTTGCGGCTCTGGTGCTGGTGCTGAGGCTTGTGCTGCGCGGGATGCGATGAATGCGGCGCCTGCGGTTGCGGCGGATCCTGCATCTGTCCCTGCGGCTGTTGAGCTTGCGCACCTGGCTGCTGGCTGGACTTGTTCTTGCGGCGCCGGCGGCGGCGCCGATGCCCATGCGACTGCACCTGACCGTTGTCAGGAGAAGGCCCCTGTTCAGACTGGGGCTGCGTCGGTTCTGTTGTCATAATGCGTATGCTTCCTGGTACTTTGCTTTCCGTTGTATTGAATTGCGCGTTTTACTCTTGATTGAGCGGTTCGATGACCCTGCGCGGATACTCTCCCGAAGCTTCCGGAATGTGGCAAAGGTCATTGAATCCACGGCTCAATTCTCAAACTGCTTCAGACCGTTTCCTTCCTGGCGAGGTTTTTTCCTCGATGAGGAACAAGAAGATCGGCTGCGGAGCGACGATATGCCAAGCGATGGGTCCTGAAACTGGCCCCGCGCTTCAGATTCTCTGGTTCAACCCCATGAGCGTCTTAGAGAATGCGATTGCTGCTTCATACGCGGAGCCGTTCATCAACTCCATCCGGCCGCCGGATCTTCCCGGCGCAGCTTCTGCTTTTCTCGGAGAATGCCCTTTCCTATGTGAGCCTTCATCGGATACAGCTTGATAGCAATCAGACTGTCGGACGATGATTTGCTTGCTCCGCGGCGAGCTTGCTCTACCCATACCCGGGTGGCCTGCGTCAGCCGCTTGATAGGCAACTCCGATAGTACAGGGAAGGTCACCCTCTGGCAAGTAGGGGTTTGGGGAGGAACCGCCTTAAGTAATAAGGACCGTGAACTTCAGAGTCAGCGTGGGATGACCCGAAAAGCGAACCGGAGTTGAGCCTGGATGCGCGAAACGCCACTCCTTTGAGAGTGGCGTTCAAACGAGCGGCGTTGGAGCCTTTCGCTGGTCACTGGCCTCCCAGCGAGTTGACTGCTTTGCTCTCTTTTCAGGTTTCCCGGCTGGCATCTGCCCCTTTTTTGAGGGCCGCTCGTTGGCGTTTGCTCTGCCGGGTACCCGGTGTTGATCAGGCGCTCACTCGACGTTTCCTTCGGCGGGCGCTGTCCATCACTGGCGCTCATTGAGTAGCAATCCACATACCGTTCACAAGTTCGTTTCGTTGCAGCCATTTGCGCTGCGTTTGGCTTTTGATTGTCTGGATTATGGAAGTTAAAGAGCGAAAATCCTTCAAAAAAGCATAGAGGCAGGGGTTGCGCCCCACCGCTCAGCGCTGGCAGTTGGGGCAAAAATGAGTTCCACGGCCGGCGATGACAAGCCGGCGAATCGGCGTTTGGCAGCGGCGGCAGGGCTCGCCGGTTCGCAGATAAACACAGTGCTCCAGTTGAAAAAAGCCGCGCTCGCCATCGGCGCCCACGTAATCGGAAACCGAAGAGCCGCCCAACCGGATGGCGTGCGTGAGGATTTCGCGCAACGCCAGCCGCAGCCGGCCAAGCTCGGCAAGCGTCAAGCGGTTGGCCCTTCGCCGAGGGCGAATGCCGGCATGAAAAAGGCTTTCGTCGGCATAGATATTGCCTACTCCTGCCAGCAAGGTCTGGTTCAGCAATGCAGCCTTGATCGTCAGGCTCCGGCCACGGAACAGTGCGGCAAATTCCGTCTCGCCAATGGTCAGCGGCTCATCCCCGGGCGCGCCAAACGCCCCCTGGCGATGCAGATCGCGAAACTCGAGCCGCCCGAATCTACGCGGATCGACAAAACGGAGCTCACGGCCACTTTCAAGGAGGAGGCGCGCATGAGTATGGGGCGCGACGGGGCTTTCAGGTGTGGTGACGAGCAGCCTTCCCGTCATGCCAAGATGCACAATCCATTGAGCGCAAGGCCTGAGCGCTTCGGGCGTGGCGGAGGCATCGGCCCGCGAAGCTGCTTCGCTTTCCTTCGTTTTGCTCGCGGACGCCGAAGGACTTAGCTCAAAAACGATGTGCTTTCCGGTGCGGTGAACTGCCAGGATGCTGCGGC
>DATAWF010000218.1:0-6617 GCA_036267335.1 Acidobacteriaceae bacterium | reverse complement strand
AACTGACAACCTCTTCCTGTCATCTCGACCGAAGGCGGCGCAAATGCGCCGCCGTAGCGGAGAGATCTGCCGGGTGCCCCATCCTACGCGCGTTTTGTTTTTGCGCGTAGGGTGGGAGACCACAACAGCTCACCCGCGAACCCGCCAGGGTGCCCCAGGTCTCGCTTTTGAGACCTGGGATCTACGACCGGCTATCGACAACCGACAACTGACCACTGATAACTGAAAACTTCTTCCTGTCATCTCGACCGAAGGCGGCGCAAATGCGCCGCCGTAGCGGAGAGATCTGCTTTTCGCTAGTAGCTAGTAGCTAGTAGCTAACAGCTAACAGCTAGCAGCTAGTAGCTAATAGCTAATAGCTAACAGCTAACAGCTAACCCGCCCCCAGCGCAAGCGACGGCTGCGCGCTGAGCTCAAGCGGAGAAAACTGGCGGGCCACAAACTTCGGCCACGCGGCGGCGCCAATCATCGCCGCATTGTCGGTTGAGAGCGCCAGCGACGGAAAAGCGATCGAGAGCCCGCGCTCGGCAGCCTCCGCGGTGAACCGCAGGCGCAGCTCGCGGTTTGCCGCCACTCCGCCCGACACCAGCACACTTGAGGCGTCGAAGCTCTCGGCTGCAAGAAAGGTCTTCTGCTTGAGCCCCTCGACAATCGTGCGCTGGAATGAAGCGATCAGGTCCAGCGTCTCCCGGTCGCACAGCGCGAGGGCATCGGCAGCAGTCGGTTTGGCAATCTCCGCCAGAGCTTTGCGGCGGTCTTCGATCCCTCCTGCAAGGTCGTGTAGCTGGACATAGCGCAGCACCGCCGTCTTGATGCCGCTGAAGGAGAAGAGAAATTGCGGCGCGAACTCCATAGGCTCCTCCGGCCGGTGAGCTTTGCGCTTGATCTGTCCCGCGGAAAAAGGCACAGCCGCGGGATTGCCATGCGGCGCGAGGGCGTCGATCCACGGTCCTCCGGGATACCCCAATCCTAAAAGCTTCGCGACCTTGTCGAAGGCCTCGCCGGCCGCGTCGTCTACCGTGCGTCCCACATTGCGATAAGTGAAGCCCTCCGCGCCGCGCCGCGCCAGATAGAGGTGAGTGTGGCCTCCGGAGACGACCAGGGCCAGAGCCGGCCATTCAATAGGTTGGATAGGCTGATCCTGCGCGGACTGACTCCGCTCCAATGCGAGTTCCTCCTGTTCGAGCAGGACCGCATGCACGTGGCCCTCCAGATGGTTCACCCCGATCAGCGGCCTCTTGAGCGCCAGCGCCAGCGCCTTGGCATAGACAATGCCCACCAGCAGGGCGCCGGCAAGCCCGGGTCCCTCCGTAACGGCAATCGCATCGATGTCGGGGAAACCGGCTCCCGCCTGAGTCAGAGCCCCGCGAACGACGGGAACGATGTTGCGAAGATGCTCGCGCGAGGCAAGCTCAGGCACCACGCCCCCATACGGCGCGTGCGTCGCAATCTGAGACGCGACGACATTCGAAAGCGCATGCCGGCCGCGCTCGACCACAGCGGCGGCGGTTTCATCGCACGAGGTTTCGATTGCCAGAATCAGGCCGCTTCCACTCACTTTTCTATAGTAGAAGAGTGTCGAATAGGATGGCAGCTTCGGCGGAGGCAGCAGAACGTGCGGCGGAAGCGATCGCAGCACGCCTGCGAGCGGCTGGGCATCAGGCCTATCTGGTCGGGGGATGTGTCCGCGATCTGTTGCTCGGACGGGTTCCGGCGGATTTCGACATTGCCACCAGCGCCATCCCCAGCCAGGTTCTTGAGCTCTTTCCCCGCTCCTACGCCGTAGGCGCGCAATTCGGTGTAGTGCTGGTTGTGAGCGCGGCGGAGGACCGGCAAGACGCCGCGGAAAGGGAAGCGCAGATCGTTGCCGGGAGCGATCGCGGTCCGGCCGAGATTCTCACCGAGGTCGCAACCTTCCGCAGCGATCATGGCTATAGTGACGGCCGGCGTCCGGACCGGGTGGCGTTTTCGTCGAGCGCGGAACAAGATGTGGAGCGCCGCGACTTCACGATCAACGGGATGCTGCTCGATCCCGTCCGCCTGGCAGCTCTGCGAAAATCCAAAGATTCTAAAAACCTCCGCGAGGCGGTGATCGACATGGTCGGCGGCCTCGCCGATCTCTCTGCGGGAATCGTCCGTGCGATCGGCGATCCGCGCCTGCGCTTTGCCGAAGACAAGCTGCGCATGCTGCGCGCAGTGCGCTTTGCCGCGCGCTTCGGCTTCGCTCTCGATGCGGCGACCGCCGCGGCGATTCGCGAGCAGGCGGCGACCGTCGCGCAAGTGAGCCGGGAGAGGATACGCGATGAGCTCACCAAGATGCTCACCGAAGGCCATGCCCGGCGGGCCTTCGAGCTCCTGGAGCAGACAGGCCTGCTGGCTCGCGTCTTGCCCGAGATCGAACGTATGAAAGGCGTCTCGCAGCCGCCTCAGTTTCATCCCGAGGGCGACGTATGGCTGCACACCCTGCTGCTGTTGCAGCAGCTGCCGGAGGGCTGCTCGCCGGAGCTGGCTTGGGGTGCGCTCTTGCACGATGTAGGCAAGCCCGCCACCTTTCGTGTGGCGCCCGACCGGATCCGTTTCGATGGCCACGTGGAAGTTGGCGTGCGCATCGCCGGCGAGATATGCCGCCGGCTGCGCTTTTCGAATGAATCGGCCGAGCGCATTCTCGCTCTGGTCGAAAATCACATGCGCTTCGCCGACGTTCCTAAAATGAAGGAGTCGACTCTACGCCGGTTCTTTCGCCTGCCCGTGTTCCCCGAGCATCTCGCGCTGCATAAGATGGATTGCCTGGCGAGCCACGGCTCACTCGATCACTATGAGTTCGCCAAAGAGCGCTTTGAAAGTCTGCCTGCGGAGCAGGTGCGCCCAGCCCTGCTGGTTACCGGCAAGGATCTCATCGCGGCCGGTTATCGCCCAGGTCCGGAGTTCAAGAAATTGCTCGCCCTCGCGGAAGATGCCCAATTGGAGGGCAGAATCCACACCCGCGAAGAGGGCCTGGCTCTTCTCCGATCGGAGAGACCGCAGGAGCATTTCTCCTGATGTTATGGAGGAGAGTGCAGACCTCAACGCGGCCATTCCATCGAACCGGGGCCCCGGCAAGCTAGCTTGCTGGGGTGGAAAGAGTGGCTGCCCCGGCTGTCATCCTGTCCTATATCGCCAGGCCTCGCGGGTGGCCCATTCAAGCCCGGTTTTGGCTTGAGTGGGGCATTTGCATTTGCTTTTCTTTCTGTCATTTCAAGGGAATCTACTGTTCGCGACCTCGCTGTCATCCTCCCTCAACTACAGAGAGTTCGAGACATCCCGGAGAAGTCCCGAGCATAGGCGAGGGGACGAAGGATCCCTGTATTTCTCTTTCCCGGAGAGAGGGGCGCCATTCTGTCCGTCACTTCTTGGAGGGAAAACGGAAACTGACCACTGAAAACTGATAACTGACTACTTCTTTCCCGCAAGGCGCCGCCGCCTTGCATTCTCCAGTAGCCCTATCGCACCGCGACATCGCTTGACGTGCCGCCTGCGGCGGGAACGTAGCACTTGAGCGTGTAATCCATCACCATGCGATTGGCGTTGAACCGCCAGCCGAGGGTCCGGATCGCCCGCTTCATCCGCTTGATCCAGTTCCGAGGCAGCCCGTCGGCGTCGCGGTCGTAGTAGATAGGAATCACTTCGTCGTGCAGAGTTCGGTAAAGATCCTCGCCGTCCCGCGTGTCGTGAACCTCCATGTTGGAGTGAGTCCGGCCAACGCCGATGGCAAAGCCGTTGAGGCCGTCGAAAGCCTCCGCCCACCAGCCGTCGAGCACAGAGAGATTCAGGCCGCCGTTCAAAACAACCTTCTGCCCGCTCGTGCCCGAGGCTTCGAGCGGTCTCCGTGGATTGTTCAGCCACACATCGACGCCCTGAACCAGGTAGCGGGCGACGTTGATGTCGTAGTCCTCGACGAAGAGAAACTTCTCTGAGAACTGCGAATCGCCCATCAGCGACGCAATCTGCTGCAGCACTCGCTTGCCGGGCTCATCCAGAGGATGGGCTTTTCCGGAAAAGACGAACTGCACCGGCCGCTTGGCATCGTGCACCATCGCCGCGATCCGCTCGATGTCCTTCAACAGAAGATTGGCGCGCTTGTAGGTCGCAAATCGCCGTGCAAATCCAATGGTAAGCGCGTCGGGGGAGAGGATCCGGCCGAGATGCAGGACGCGGTTTCTCTCTTCTCCGTTACGAATCGCCTGGCCGGCCGCGCGGTCGCGAACAAAGTCCAGCATCCGCGATTTGAGAGTCAAGTGCGTCTCCCAAAGCTCCGCATCGTCTACGCTTTCGATCGATTCCCAGGTCTGCGATTCGCCGCTGCCTTCCTCCCAGTGCGCTCCCAGGTGCCGGTCGTAGAGGCGGGCCATCTGGGGAGCAAGCCATGTCGGCGCGTGGACGCCGTTCGTGATATGGCCGATGGGCACTTCATCTTCCGGCCGGCCCGGATAGAGCCCGGTCCACATCTCCCGCGAGACCTGCCCGTGCAGCGACGAAACGGCATTGGCTCGGCGCGAAAGCTTGAGGCCGAGCACGGTCATGCAGAAATCTTCGTGAGAATCGCCGGCGTTCACCTGCCCTAGCGACATCAAGCGGTCGTGCGACAGTCCCATCGCTTCGCGCAGCGGTCCCAGATGTTCTTCGATCAGCTCTCCGGGAAAACGGTCATGGCCCGCCGGCACCGGCGTATGGGTCGTGAAGACTACCTCGCGCGCCACGCGCGGTAGCACCTGGTCGAAGCCGGCGCCTTCTTCGACCATGCGCGAGTAGATCGCCTCCAAAACCGCGAAACCGCTGTGGCCTTCATTCAAGTGCAATACCCCGGGAGTGACCCCCATCGCCTTCAAGGCGCGGAATCCGCCGACACCGAGGAGCAATTCCTGGCGAATGCGGATGCGGATATCGCCGCCATAGAGCCGCGAAGTCAGCTCGCGGTCCTCCGGAGCGTTGCCCTCGACGTTCGAGTCCAGCAGCAGCAATCGACAGCGCCCCACCCGCAGCAGCCAGACCTTGGCGCGGATCACGCCGCCTCGCGTCTCGATCTGCACCATCACCGGCTCGCCGCCCGGTCCCACCGCTGGCTCCATGGGGATTTGGGTGATGTCGGTGCGGAGATATTCCTCTTGTTGCCAGCCCTCCCGATCCAGACGCTGGCGGAAGTATCCATGGCTGTAGAAAAGCCCCACCCCGATGAGAGGAACTCCCAGATCGGAAGCACTCTTCACATGGTCCCCGGCGAGTACGCCTAGGCCGCCGGAATAAATCGGCAACGATTCATGCACCCCGAATTCAGCAGAGAAATAGGCGACCGGGCGCGGCCGCAGGATCGCCGCATGCGTCGCCGCCCAGGTGTGATCCGCGGTCAGATATTCGTGCTGCCGCCGAAAGGCATAGTTAATCCTGCTATGCAGCACCAGCTCGGTGGCGCGCCGCTCGATGGCCGGCAGAGGCATCTCGCTGAGCAAGGCAATGGGGTTGTGGTTCAGGCTGTTCCACAGCGCCGGGTTCAGATCCAGAAAAAGGGAATTTGCATCGTGGTCCCAGCTCCACCAGAGGTTGCGCGCGAGCGTCCACAGCCGCAGCTCCGCCGGAGCGATGAAACGGTCGAGGGTACGCGCTTCACTCACCACCGGCGCCACTTGTGCTGCCGCTTCGCTGATCGAGGCAATCTCGTGCTCGAGAAAATTGCGCGGCTCGATCGTTTGCACCACCAATACGCCTTGCAGGACGCCGCGGTCGAGCAGCGGAACGCCTAAAAACGACTCGTAGGCGTCTTCTCCCGACTCGCGAAAATACTTGAACCGCGGATGGGTCCCGACTCTCTCGACTGCCACCGGAAGCAGGTCCTCGGCAACCAGGCCGGCGAGACCTTCATTGAGCCTGAGACGCAGCGATCCGATGCACTCCGACCGTAGTCCCACGGTGGCGGCAAGCACCAGATGGGCGCGGTCCGGCTCCAGCAGATAGATCGAGCACACATCGGTGTGAAAGTGTTGCGAAATCAATTCCACCACGCGCAGCAGCGTTTCGGCTGGTTTGCCGCTTTCTTCAATCAGCCGGTTGATCTCCCGCGCTGTAAAAACCTGAGCTTGGTCCGCTTGTTCAGACTGAGTGGATTGAGACATGCAACTCTCCCGGTCGTCGTTCGACAACGTGGACTGCAGGTCGGGCTTCAGCCCACGGTTCGTCCAAATCAAATTGTGAGCTCTAGGTAACTGCCGACGCGTTTTGGCAGGGAGTGCCAAACCCGAGCTGCAGGCAAAGAAGAAAGCTTTTGTAAATTTATGACTCAGTGTATTCCAGAGCCCGGAAAACTTCATGCAAAAAGTGCGGCCCATCCCGTGAAATCCAGGCGGCGATGACGACAAAAAAAGGATGAGCCGGAAATGCGGCTCATCCTTTTGAGGTTAGAGGGGAACGCGGACTTTCGGGTTTTCGCAATCCCACGAAAAAAGACTTAGTGTCCTGAGTCAGAAGTTCGTTCGAGGAATGTTCTTTGGTTTTGTATCAGGGCACGACTTTGCGGTCACCGCGACCCCAGCGGATTCTTTCTCCCTTGCGGTATCCGCTTCAGTCGTGCCGTAAAGATCGCCAAACAG
>DATAWF010000217.1:0-5190 GCA_036267335.1 Acidobacteriaceae bacterium | reverse complement strand
CGCCTGTTCCGGGCTGTAAACCTTGAATCGCGACATGCTCTCTTGTCGCCCAACTCCCCACTGAATTACAAGTACCTTGTGTAGTTCTCACGCGGACACTGAAGCCCCTGAAAGCTGGAACTTAGCTTCGAGTGAGTTTTTCCACAAGTTCCTAAACGGCTGCTCTAAAAATCCAATTCTGCCATTCCCCTACTTGTTGCTTAGGTCTTCGAACCGGATGTTCAGGATGGGATAGCTCCTCCAACCCTTGAAATCGAAATGCCACCACTCATAGGGATTGACGGTAAAGCCTGACTCCCTCATCGCCTCGTGCAGCAGGTCGCGATGCCAGCGTTCGAGCGACGTGCCTCCCGGGTAGGTGGGATAAGCCCGCTCCGACATTTCGTCGAAGCCGCTGGTCATGGAAACAGCGTTGCCGGTTCTAAGGTCGTAGAGCGTAAGGTCGACGGCGCATCCCCGATTGTGACGGGAGCCGTTCCAGGGATCGGCGACAAAGATCCGCTTCCCCGGCGGAGTTCCATCCCAAAACATCTTCGTGACATACCAGGGCCGGTACGCGTCGTAGACCAGCAGGCCGTAGCCCAACGGCTGCAGGCGCCGTGCAGCCTCCGCCAGCGCCGCGGCGGCCGGAGCTTCGAGAAAGGCTCTGGCTTCGGAATACATAGGTGCGCCCATGAAGTTATTCGCCGTCGCGTAAGGCATGTCGATGCGGACGGCCGGCACGACGGTGGTGAGATCGACCAGGTCCGGGGGCGAATGCGGGCCGGCCCCGCCGCGAGGAGGGTGGCTGGCGAGCGCTTCGCTGCGAAGCTGGTCGAGCGGTTTCCGCAGCTCGATCCGGAAGCCGTTCGCGGGGGATTGCTCCGGCTGGCGGAGGAAGACGGCGCCTGCCATGCGTGCCGCGACCACGGCGTGCTGCGCATCGCGGAGAAAGAGGATTCCTTCGCTGGAGCGAGCGGCTCCTGTCAAGGCGAAGAAGTCGCCCGCCCGCGGCGCAAGCGCCGTGTAGCGAAGTCCAGGGAACTGAGCCAAGGCCATCAGCTTGCCGTCCTTCTCGAGGATAAGGAGCTGTTGCGAGCCGTGGAGATAGTCGCCGATCACTTCCATCCACGCAGGCGGAGCGGGAGCGGGGGGTTGAGAGAAGCGAGCCAGCCCGTCTCCTGGTGAGGGTGCGGCGGGCGAGGGTGCAGCGGCCGAGGGTGCAGCGGAGAGATTTTTCGACGGAAGCGCTCCTGCCGCCAGGGCGGCTGAAAGCAGAAGAAGGCCGAGCGCGCAACCCAGGCGCAGACCGGCGAGGGCGCTCAGAGTTCTCAGCCTTTTCATGAGAGCATCGCGGCCACGAGCGCCATGCGCGGCACAAGATGGCGGCGCAGGCAATGCTCGTCGACGGCATGAGCGCCCGCGCCTACCGCGCCCATCCCGTCGAGCGTGGGCACGCCCAGAGCGGAAGTGAAGTTTCCATCGGATCCGCCGCCGACAGAGGCCTCTTCGAGGGCGAAGCCCAATTCGGAGGCAAAGACCTGCGCGCGGCGGAAGAGCGCGGCTGCCGCAGGCGTGCGCTCCATGGGAGGACGGTTCCACTCACCGCTAAGACGGAGGGTGCAATCTTTGTCCCGCGGGCGAAGCCCGCGCAGCACCCGCTCCACGTGGCGCTGATCGCGCGTGCGGGGAACGCGCGCGTCGATCTCCGCCCAGGCATGCGCGGCAACCACATTGCTGCGCGTGCCTCCGCCAATGACGCCTACGTTGATGGTGATCTCGCGCGCAGGATCGGCCGCCTGTCCAAGCGCGTCGATCTGATGAGCCAGCTCCACGATTGCGCTGCGGCCCCGCCGCGGATCGAGGCCGCTGTGCGCGGCGACGCCATCGACATCCAACCGGAAGACTCCGACGCCCTTGCGCGCGGTTTTGTAGGCTCCATCGGCGCCCTGGGCGGGCTCGAGCACATAGACGGCGCGGCACTGGCGGGCAATTCTCTCCGTCAATTGTCGCGAGGCTGGACTTCCAATCTCCTCATCGCCATGCAGCAAAAGTGTGACCGGGGTTGCGAGCGCGCCGCTTTCCCTCCGGATGGCGAGCGCAGCCAAGGCCATGACCACGCCGGCCTTCATGTCGAAGACGCCGGGGCCGCAAATCCGCTCTTTCGTCAACCGCCACGGCATGCGGGCCAGCGTGCCGCACTCCCAGACGGTGTCGAGATGGCCGAGCAGCAGCAGAGGGGCCTCGCCCCGCCGCCGCGTTCCAAAGCGGATCTCGAGCGAATCCCCGAAATGCTTCTGCCGATGCTGCCTCACTTCGCCACCGATCTTTGCTGCCCAGCGCGCCACGAACTCCGCCGCCCGATCGACGGCGGCTTTGTCGTTGCTCGGCGATTCGATTTCGACGAGACGCTGCAGGCGGAGCAGCATCTCCGGCTCGCGCTCACGTGCGAGGGCGAGCAGAGTTTGCGGGGAATCGGCGGGATGGCGAAGTTCGGCGCGTGCAGGCATGGCTGCGGTGGCTTCCGGCAACAAACCGAGTATAAGCGGGGTGGAAAGGCCAGTACTTGGGTGGGATCGAGGGCCTGCCTTTCGGACTCACATCCGCCTAGAGCAGACTCCGCACAGATGTACCCAGCGGCGAAGATTCCAGACTGGATTTTCTATCAAGGAAAATCCATCTCCACCAATTTCGACCGGGTACGCCTATGCGGAGTCTGCTCTAATTGGGAGAAGGCCGCTCGACATGATCGATCACCAGGACGTCCATCGGCGCCGTGGTCGATTCCAGCCTGAGCCCAAGCTGTTCCTGAAGCGCCGTAAAGAGCGAGGGTCCCGAATCTTCCGCGGCTGCGGCGCCGTTCTGCATCTCCGGCGTCCACTGAAGAGCGAAGTTGTAATTGCCGGTAAGTCCGGTCTGATCGACGACAGAGCGGCCCAGCTCCGGCGATAAGAACGACAGCAAATTGCTCACCGGAGAGTGCCAGGCTTGTATCTTCCCTCTCTTTCGCATCAACATCAGCCCTGGAACATCCTTTGTGCCGACCGGGACGGGCGGCGGATCCGCTGCATCCCCGGCAGCCCCTTCTTTGAGCTTCGAGCCTCCCTTTGCGATCACCAAGGCATATACAGGAAGCTCCCTGGTCTCGTGATGGACCTTCAATTGAAAGCGATCTTCGAGGACCGACTGAAGCATGAGGACAAGCTGATGCCGGTCCTGCTGCACCGCGGCAACATCGGCGGGATCGACTTTCGCTTCAATGCCATAATAGGGAGCCGTTTTGGCCCAATCCGGCTCGCCGACGATGCGGTCATCCGCGTTGATTCCGTAGGCATATCGAATGAGCAGATGCAAGGAGGCGCAGGTGTTGCTGAACCCATCGGCCGAAGGGATGATTCCGCTCCCGAATGGGCAGTTCGTCTGATACGGTTTGACCGAGACAACATCGAACTTGAGCGGCTTTGCAGGCGCGTTTCCGGATTGCGAGGCCGCCGCATTGATTTGGCCGAATACGATTGGTCCGGCTATGGCCATCAACACGGCTGCCAAGGGCAGTATCTTCCTGCGGAGATCCAACCGCGGCGAGACCGGCACAGTCGTCGCGCGGACAATCCGCGCCTTGAGATCAGCGCCGGGAATGCCGGAGACGCAAATTGGCGATTGACTCAGTTTTGTCCCACCCATCCCTTGTTCTCCATTTCGACCCGAGTTACTTCTCGCGTAGGTGACTCTACTATAGACGCAGTAGTAACGGCAAGAAGCGAATAGAATCCCGCAACGGCGCTGTTTTGCGAGCCATTCTGAATTGGCGCTGAAGCAAGCTCGTGGCAGAAAGGTTGAGGCCCCGAGCGAAGACTCCACAATCACGAACGATCGATAACCATCTATGCTGAAAGCATGCTTCCCTCGCGCGACGCGCAACTGGTGCAGATTGTCGATGCGGCGCTGGCCGAAACGGCGCGCCGCAGCGGTGAGTGGCTGGTCTGCCGCGCCGGTTGCACGCAGTGCTGCATCGGCGTGTTCGCCATTCACCAGCTCGATGTCGCCAGGCTGCAGGCGGGGATGGCCGCGCTCGACCGCACCGATCCTGCGCGGGCCTCGGCGGTTCGCGAGCGTGCTCGGATCTCGATCGAACGGCTGGCGCCGGATTTTCCCGGCGATCCTGCGACCGGCGTGCTCGCGCAGACGGAAGAGGCCGAGGCGCGTTTTGAGAATTTCGCCAATGACGAGGTCTGTCCGGCGCTCGATCCCGCCACCGGATGCTGCGATCTCTATGCGGCGCGGCCGATGACCTGCCGGGTCTTCGGGCCGCCGGTGCACGCGGAAGGAGGGCTCGGCGTCTGCGAGCTCTGCTATCACGGCGCAACCGAAGAGGAGATTGCGGCTTGTGCCGTGGAAACCGATCCCGGCGATCTGGAGCCGGAATTGATCGAAGAAGCCGAGCAGGCCTCAGGCCGCCGCGGCTTCACCCTCGTCGCGTACGCGCTGGCGGCAGAAGAATCCCCGGCTGCCTCCTGATGGTTCGCAACATCTCCCCTTGACATTCGACCTGAGCCGTACTAGAGTCAGGTCGAATGTCGACTAGAGAAACGGGCAACCAACTCGAGCTACTCCAAGGCACGCTGGATCTGCTGATCCTCCAGACTCTTGCTACCCGCCGCGCCCATGGCCATGCCATTGCCCGCTCCATCGAGCAGCGCTCGGAGGACGTGTTGCAGGTGGGCCATGGCTCCTTGTATCCAGCGCTTCAGCGCCTGCTCAAGCTGGGCTTGATTGCCGCCGAGGACGGCGTTTCCGAGAACAACCGCAAGGCCAGGTTCTATCGATTGACCGCGAAGGGACGCAAGAGGCTTTGCATGGAAGCTTCAAGATGGCAGAGATTTTCCAACGCAATCGGGCGCATCCTCGCGCCGGTGGCCGAGGAGAGCTCCTAGCCTTCTCCTAGCCCGGATTTCTCACAGAGTGTAGCTAAAACTGTCATCCCGAGCGCAGCATGATGATTTTGTCATTCGGAGTCGAGGGATCTGCTTTTTGGGTTAGAGCGTTTTCACTTGAAGTGTTTCCAAAAACAATGCCTCGTACGCGGCCGTTTCATCGAAAAACCGGGGTCCCCGGCAAGCGGAGCTTGCTGGGGTGGAAAAAACGGCCACTCCTAACCACTCTCTCCATGTCAGAGGAAAAGTGAAAACGCTCTAACAGAGCGAAGCAGCC
>DATAWF010000216.1:0-7918 GCA_036267335.1 Acidobacteriaceae bacterium | reverse complement strand
GCAACATCTGAAGCCGTGGCCTTTCAAAACGCTGACTTCTTCAGAGATTCCTTAAGGCCGGCGTCAAACGAAGGTTCCCGCGAGCCAACTTTTCAACGCTTCCGCCGGAAGCCGCAGCCCAACGTAGAACGGTCCAAAGCTAGCGTAGAGTGCGCTGGCTTCGTCGAAACGCATCTCGTAGATGAGCTGCTTGAAGACCAGAGGATCGTCGGCGAAGAGATCAACGCCCCATTCCCAGTTGTCGAACCCGATGGAGCCGCTAATCACCTGGCGCACGCGGTCGGCGTATCTGCGGCCGATCATGCCGTGATCGTGCATCAGCCGGCCGCGCTCTGCCATGGGCAGGGTGTACCAGTTGGCGCCGGTTTCCCGCTTGCGGTCCATGGGGTAGAAGCACAGATGTTTGGCCGGAGGAATGGCAGGGAAGAGACGCTGGGCCATCGCCTCCCGCTGCCGGTTCAGCACCTCGTCGATGGCGCCGTTCCAGGCCTGGGAATGCGGCTCGAGCCCTTGCTCGGTGAGCCCCGCGTAGGTCTTCATCGAGGACTCGTAAAGTCCAAGCTCGACAACCGAGAGATAGGAGAAGGTGGGCTGCAGAAAGTCGTAAAGCGGCGTCTGTGCCAGTTTCAGCTCGACCTGATTCAGTGCGTGAAGAGAATCGCGGAAGTGCACCACCATCAAGTCGCCCTTGTGTCCGAGAACCGAGTACAGCGCGGAGCGCGCGACGCCGGAGCTCCCGGTTTCGAGGTCTTTGAGGACGGGAAGGGTGCGGGCCAGAATGCGCGCGCTCTCTTCGGCGGGAACGCTCCGCCACGCTTTCCAGTCGAACGAAAAGATCTGGTGGAGAACAAAAAGTCCTTCGATAGTCAACGGAACGGCGGAAACGTCAGTCAATCGTCACACTCCCGTTCCAGAATACCGGTTCCATTTCGTCTTCGCTCCGCGCAGCGCATGATATTGGCGGCGGTGCGCCGGGGGCTCGCGCCATTGACCCTGCCGCGGATAGGCCTCTATAGTGAAACCAATCTCCGGTACCCGGCCTTCACGCCGGGTTGAAAAGGGAATCCGGTGCAATTCCGGAACTGCCCCGCAGCGGTAAGCAGGAACGAACGCTCCCGTTACAGCACTTGTTCCGCCATGGAACTGGGAAGCTGGAGCTAGTAGGCGGCCTGCGAGTCCGAAGACCTGCCGAGATGCGTGCCCGCCGTGGGCCGCGAAGCACACACGCCTCCGAGGGGAGGACGGGGTGTTGGCAGTGGTCTATTCTCTCGCCGCATGTGTGCTCCTCGACCGAACGGAACGGCTCTGGACCGGATCTCCGGATAGCTTTGCGCCGTTGGCGGGCAAAGCACCGCATCTCGTCCGTGCACTGCAATTTCTTGGAAGGAGCGGCGACAAATGGCGGTAGGTGCGGCAAATCTCGGATTTCCACGGATGGGCAAGCGGCGTGAGCTGAAGTTCGCGCTGGAAAAATATTGGAACGGCGAGCTGACGGAAGATGCTTTGGCGGCGGCGGCGCGGGACCTGCGCCGGCAGCATTGGCAGTTGCAGTCTGAGGCCGGCATCGCGCTTCCGCCCTCCAACGACTTCTCTTTTTACGATCATGTGCTCGACATGGCGGCGGCTCTGGGCGCGGTGCCGGCGCGGTTCAAGTCCAGCGACGGCCCGATTGGCCTGAGCACCTATTTCGCCATGGCCCGCGGATCACAAGCGGCGACGGCGCTCGAGATGACGAAGTGGTTCGACACCAACTATCACTACGTTGTTCCCGAATTCGAGCCGGGCATGCGTTTCAGTTTGCGCTCGGCCAAACCTGTCGACGAATACCTGGAGGCGAAGGCGCTGGGCATCGCCACGCGTCCGGTGCTGCTTGGTCCGGTGTCATTTGTGCTGCTGGGCAAGCCGACGGATGCCTCGGTCACTCGCGCCCAGGTGCTGCGGGCGATCCTTCCGCTGTACGAGGAGCTGCTCCGGCGGCTTTCGGCCGCGGGCGCGGAATGGGTGCAGATCGATGAGCCCTGCCTCTGCCTCGATCTCGATTCCCAGGCCGCGGAGCTTTATCGCGAGGCCTACGGAGCCCTGGCCCGCGTCGCGCCGCTGCCGAAGTTCCTGCTGGCTACCTACTTCGGAGAGCTTGGCGACAATCTCGACCTCGCGCTGAGCCTGGGTGTTCGGGGCTTGCATCTCGATCTCGTCCGCGCGCCCGGCCAGCTCGATACCGTGCTGCGCCACAAGGGTCTTTCCGATCTGCGGCTCTCGCTCGGACTCGTCGATGGCCGCAACGTGTGGCGCACGGACCTGAGCAAGGCATCGGTTTTGCTCGAAACCGCCATCGCGGCAGTCGGCACCGACCGTCTGGAGGCCGCTCCTTCCTGCTCTCTGCTGCACGCTCCTTTCGATCTCGATACGGAGACCAAGCTGGATCCTGAGGTGCGGGGCTGGATGGCTTTCGCGAAACAAAAGCTCGATGAGGTTGTGCTTCTGGCCCGCGGCGTAAATCAGGATGCGGGAGCCCAGGATGCGTTGGAGAGGAACGCGAAGCTGATCGAAGCACGTAGAATCTCTCCGCGTATCCATAAGCAGGAGGTGGAGCGCCGTCTGGCCGCGGTCAATGCGACGATGGCTCGCCGTCAAAGTCCGCACTCCGCGCGGCGCGAGCGTCAGGCCGAGGCGTTGTCTCTTCCCGCCCTGCCTACCACCACCATCGGCTCCTTTCCTCAAACCGCGGAGGTTCGCAAGATGCGCGCCGCTTTCCGCGGGGGCAAGATCGACCGGCAGAGCTATGAGCGCTTTCTCGAAGAGGAGACGGCCCGGTGCATACGCTTCCAAGAGGAGGCGGGTCTCGACGTGCTGGTTCACGGCGAATTCGAGCGCAACGATATGGTGGAGTATTTCGGCGAGCAATTGGAGGGCTTCGTCTTCAGCGAGAACGGCTGGGTGCAGAGCTACGGCTCACGCTGCGTGAAGCCGCCGATCATCTATGGAGACGTTTTCCGTCCGCGGCCGATGACCGTGCGCTGGGCGCGCTACGCGCAATCGCTCAGCGGCCGGCCGGTGAAGGGAATGCTGACCGGCCCGGTCACGATTCTGCAATGGTCGTTTGTGCGCGATGACCAGCCGCGCTCGGTCACTTGCCGCCAGATTGCGCTTGCCATCCGCGACGAAGTCACCGATCTGGAGGCGGCCGGCATTCGGGTGATTCAGATCGACGAGCCGGCGATCCGCGAGGGTCTGCCTCTGCGCCGCTCCGATTGGCCGGAATACCTGGAGTGGAGCGTCAATGCCTTTCGTCTCGCCTCCTCCGGAGTCGCCGACGGCACGCAGATTCATACTCACATGTGCTATTCCGAGTTCAACGACATTATCGACTCCATCGTGGCCATGGATGCAGACGTGATCTCAATCGAGTGCTCGCGCTCCCGCATGGAGCTGCTCGATGCCTTCCATCGCGTGCGCTATCCGAACGAGATCGGCCCCGGCGTCTACGACATCCATTCTCCGCGCGTTCCTGAAAACGCGGAGATCGAGACCCTCCTGCGAAAAGCGCTCGAAGTGCTCTCGCCGGAGCAGCTTTGGGTCAATCCTGACTGCGGATTGAAGACGCGCGGCTGGCCGGAGGTTCGAGACGCCCTAGGAAACATGGTCGCGACCGCCAAAAAGATCAGGGAGGGAGTGGCTGGCTCTTAGAGGCGAGTCAGCGGGTCAGCAAGTTGGCAAGTTGGCGAAAAGCAGATCTCTCCGCTCCGGCGGCGCATGCACGCCGCCTCCGGTCGAGATGACAGGAGGAAGTTTTCAGTGATCAGTTGTCAGTTGCGGTCAGCGCCGCGCGCTATCTTCCGGTTACAAACAGCAGATTCCCTGCGGGAATGACAGAAAGAAAAACAAAAGCGGCGAGTCAGCAAGTCGGCGGGTTGGCGAAAAGCAGTTCTTTCCGCCACAACATCGGGAGAAATGCTTCTGCTGATGCGCATGCACGCCGCCTCCGGTCGAGAGGACAGAAAGAAAAGCAGAGGCAGAGTGCTGCCGGCTTTATTGGCAGAAGAGCAGCAGGCCGAAGAGGAAGAACCAAAAGAGCCCCATGGCGTGCCAATACCAGGCCGTGCAATCGACGACGGCTTGACGCAGTTCCAGCTTGCGCAGGAAAAAGAGCGAGCCGAGCGCCGCACCGAGAGCCAGCACGCCCACAACGAGGTGGAGGCCATGGGCTCCGGTGATGAGGTAAAAGAAATGGCTGCTGGGATTCGAGGCGAAGTAGACACCCTGGCTGACCAACTGTTTCCAGGCGACGATCTGCCCGGCGATAAATAACGCGCCGAGGACTGCCGTGGCGACGAGCCAAGGCGCGGCGCGCCGCACCGTCGGCCGCCCCAGCCCGAGCCACTCGTCCATTACATCGACTTCACGAAATAGCTGCCGCCGGCCGGCTTCCATCGTCAGGCTGCTCAACAGCAGCACGGCGGTATTGATCCAAAGAATTGGAGGCAGCGCCAGCGGGCGCCAATCGACCACCCATCCCGTAGCGGCTTCGAGGTGCCCGCTGCCCTGGCGGGCGAAAAAGGCGCTTGCGAGCGCGACAAAAAACATGAGGTCCGCGGCCAGGGCGAAGAAAGTCCCCATGCGGTAACGGGTGAGCAACTCCCTAGGGCCTCGGCCTTTGGGATGCCGTTTGTCCCAGTCTTCCCCATCGCCCCCGCCGCCGGTCGGCCGGCGGTCAAGCGGCGGCTTACCGCCAAAACCCGTATCCCTGCGTTCAGTTTCGGCAGGAGCGCGTGTGAATGTGGTAGGCATCGCGCTGCACCCTCTTTCGAAGATTACTCCTGTTTTAAGGCATTTTCGGAAATACTGTGGCCCTTTGCGGTTCCAGCAGGCGGATTTTTCGTGAGGAAAAATCCACTTTGGAGCCGTGCTGCGGTCTATACCATTCCCGAAAATGCGATAGCGCCGGTTCCCACTGCATTTGGAAATCTCTTTGACCGGCGCGAAGGCGATATTCCTAAGGTCCGTGAGTCACGACGCTGCGCGGCAGCCATTCGATCGTGATCGCGCCCCACGATTTGTTGGATGCGACCGGTCCGCAGCGAGTTCCAAAGCAGATTGCCGAGAAAAGGATCTGCGCAGGGGCAAAAACACGGGCTGCATAGGTGATCTCCTTTTCGAGCGGGAGCAGGCCGGCGAAGGGCGAGCCAGCCCCTGGGATTTCGGCAGATGGACGCGGCTGCCGGCGAGCCCGGTGAGATGCATGGGGAGAAGGTAGCGCAGGCGCCGGCCAGACGAGTGTGGTGAGTCTGAAGTGCATTGAATAATTTGGCGAATTGGAGGGGTTCGAAGAACAGTCCTCAGGGGCTGAAGCCCATCTGTTTTAGCGATCTTTACGGCACGACTGAAGTCGGGCCCTGATACAAAACTCACTACTCCTGGAGTTTTTCCGCAGCCTGTGACGCCCTTTGATTTTGCCGCTTTTACGGCGCGACTAAAGCGGATACCGCAAGGGAGAAAGAATCCGCTGGGGTCGCGGTGACCGCAAAGTCGCGCCCTGATGCAAAGCCCAGGAACATTCCTTGAACGAACTTCTGAGACAGGCCAGGCTCAGCCGGAAATGCCGTTTGCCTAAACCTTCAGGCATTCTTCGCCCGGTCATCCGCGGGAACATCTCATAGACGCCGGCAAAGATGGAAAAGGCACCCGCCAGGGCCATGATGAGATGAAAATGCGCCAGGACGAGCAGGTGTTGTGCAGATGGCTGTCGAACGCAGGCTGCGCAAGCAAAAAAAGAACCAGAAGCAAGAGCAGGTCCAGATGCATCCGATGGGCGAGGTCAAGTGGGCGAGGACAAGTGGGCGAGGACAAGGCCATGCAGGGCACCGTTCGAAGGCATCCATCTCCATCCGGAAACAATCGTGCCCGGGTGCCCTCCGCTCATTGTCCTCTCCGCCGCCAGCGTGTTTCGAGCGAGGTGGGCGGTTTCCACTCCGTCTATGCCCCAGCGGCGAAGCGAACGAAGCGGCTGCGCGGGGCGGTTCAACGTGAAAGAATAAGAGGTAAGACAGGCGCGGAGCGCCTCGCTTATGAATACGTTTAAAACAGCTCTTCTGCTTACAGCTCTCACGCTTCTGCTGGTGATCGTGGGCGGATACTTCGGCGGGCGCAACGGAATGGTGCTTGCACTGGTCGTTGCCGCCGGAATGAATTTCTTCAGCTACTTCTACTCCGACAAGTTGGCGCTGGCGATGTACCGGGCCCAGCCGGTCACGCGCGAGCAACTTCCGCGGGCTTATCAGGTCGTCGAGCGCATGACGCAGCGGGTGGGTCTGCCCATGCCGAAGATCTACGTCATCCCCACAGGGTCGCCGAATGCCTTTGCCACGGGGCGCAATCCGCAGCATGCCTCGGTCGCGGTCACCCAAGGCATCCTCGATCTTCTGAACGACGAGGAGCTCGAAGGAGTGCTGGCGCATGAGCTTGGCCACGTGAGAAATCGGGACATTCTGACCAGCTCCGTCGTGGCGACGATTGCGGGCGCCATCACCTTGCTGGCTCGCATGGGATGGTGGGCAGACATGTTCGGAGGGGGCGGCAGTGAAGACCGGGAGCGGGGCGGCGGCGCATTTGGGGCGCTGTTTATGCTGATCCTCGGGCCGATCGCGGCCACGCTGATTCAGTTGGCGGTTTCGCGGGCGCGCGAGTATGAGGCCGATGCAACGGGGGCGCATATCACCGGCAATCCCTATGCGCTGGCCAGCGCACTGCGGAAGCTCGATGCTTATTCGAAGAGGATGCCCTTGGTGGCCTCGCCCTCGACGGCCCACCTGTTTATCGTTGCGCCGCTGCTGAGAGGGGAGAGCTTTGCCAACCTTTTCTCGACTCACCCGCCGATCGCGAAGCGGATCGAAAGGCTTATCGGACGGCCGGCGAATCCGTAGGGCTAGATTTGGCCGATACCGGCAAACTGCATTTTAAGATTTCCTGCTGCGATGAGGCGTCAAGATTGGCGAGGTGCGGCTTTTCCCGGTAAAAAGCCGCGTTTGCCGTAGTTGCTTCGGGAAACATCTGCCGTAGGGGGCGTCATGCGAACTCTGGGTCATCTGCTTGCGTATCTCTCGCTCGGGGTCTGGCTCGGGGCACTGTTTTTCTTCGGCGCCATTCTTGCTCCGCTTGCCTTCAGCCAGCTTCCGCCGCTCTTCGCCGACCCGGCGCAGGGCATGCATGCCGCCGGTGTGGTGGTCGGGGGCTCCCTGGTCCGGCTCCACTGGATGGGGCTGGCCTGCGGCCTTGTCTTTCTCGCCGCGATGCTGATCGCGCGCGTGCATTTCCGCACCATCATTCCCCAGACTGTGCTGGTGCTGGCGATGATGGCGATCACCTGCTACTCGCAATTCTCCGTGATTCCCCGGATGGATACGGCGCGCAACTCGGTGGGCGGCAATGTCGATGCCGTCCCTGCCGACAACCCAGGCCGCAAGATCTTCGACGATCTCCATGCACTCTCCGAGCATCTGGAGATGGTCGTGATGGTCTGCGGACTCCTGGCTCTGGGGGCGACCGCGCATTTCGCCCGGCATGAGAGGGTGTCTCGCCTGTAGAACGGGCAGTTTCTGAGACACGCCATGGAAGGATATCGAACGAGCTGTTTTGCCTATTTTCGCCCAGGTTCCCACAGGGCGAGTGGGAGAACTGGGCGAGGCTGCCTACGCGATCGCTTTTCTCGCCGGTCCAGCGGCAGACTACATAACCGGTATCAACCTGCGGATTGATGGAGGCATGTCGCCAAATCTCCAGGTCTTTCGCGCGCCATCACCGCTCATCGAGTTGGCGGGGGACTTCCTCACGGCTTCCATCGGATCGGCGTGAACGGCGGCTCACGGTGAGCACTCTTCGCTGCTTGATTCGTCCTCACGGTCTCGATGAGCGCATTGGCGAT
>DATAWF010000215.1:0-11152 GCA_036267335.1 Acidobacteriaceae bacterium | reverse complement strand
CGGCAAACCCAAGCCATCGCCGACGAGGTCGAGCTGCGCCTGAAGCACGACTTCGGCGCCTATCCCAACTCCGTCGAGGGGCGCCGCCAGGGCGAGTGGATCCTGATGGACTACGTCGATTTCGTCGTCCACATCTTTCTTACGGAAAAGCGCACTTACTACGACATTGAGCGCCTGCGGCAGTCGGCGCGTGCAGTCGACCGCGAGCAACTGAAGGCCATGCTGGTGGAAAAAACGCGCGCGGCGCGGAAGAAGCCGGAAAAGGCAGAGCCTGCTGCTCCCAAGGCCTCCAAGAAACCCGCGGCATCCAAAACCGCGGCAAAGACCGGAACCAAAAAGACCTCGGCCGCGAAGAAGGCCACGGCAAAAACCACCGCAAAAAGAAAGCCCAAGAGGCCTTCCCGGAAGACAGGTTAGAGCGATTTCGCTATTCCGGGAAGCCTTCCGCACCGATTCTGGTGAGCAGGCGCGAAGGACGCTGGATGAGTTGGGTGAATACGCGGACGGACGCAACCCCAAAGGCTACACCGAGGCCGATGTGCCCCGGCTCATCCAACAGGCGCGTGCTGAAAAGCCGCGCCGTCGCAGGGTACGGTTCAACGGGTGATCGTCGTCATAACTTGCCTCCCGCGCTCCAAAAAGTGCATCATGAAGCCCGTCCCCAAGGGCGTGTTGTCGGCATGTACGGCAGCGGGATTGGTGTGTTCGGGTGCGCACGAGTGGCGACGGCGGGCGTCGGCTAAGTTTCGGAGGGGAACAGCGTTTTTGGCTATGGGGTTGGAGTTGGGATGAGCGACATTTTTTCAATCGGCGTAGATCTGGGCGGCACCAACCTTCGCATCGCCGCATACAAGTCGGGAACAGACTTTCTGGAGACGATTCTTCTGCCTACGCGGCTCGCCGCAGGCCGCGACCAGGTTGTGATGGACATGTGTGAAGCCATCGAGGCCCTGGCGAAGCGGCACAGCGCGGCGCGCACGCTGGCTGGCATCGGGATAGGAACGCCCGGACCGCTCGAACTGCCGGCGGGAGTGCTGCGCAACCCTCCCAACCTGCCGGGCTGGGATGGCTTTGCCTTGCGGGCCGCGATCGAATCCCGTCTGGGACGCGCGATCCTGGTTGAAAGCGACGCCAACGCCGCCGCGCTGGCGGAGCAGCGCCTGGGGGCAGGCTGCCGCTACGGGGTCGATACGCTTTGCATGCTCACGCTGGGCACCGGCGTCGGCAACGGCCTGATCTTCCGCGGAGAGATCTGGGATGGAATGAACGGCATGGGGGGCGAGGCCGGTCACATGATCGTGAAGGACGAGGGCGGGCCAGCCTGCGGCTGCGGCGGAAGCGGCTGCCTGGAGCAATACGCCTCCGCAACCGCGGTGGTGCGCATTGCGAGGGAGCGGATGGGCGCCGAGGCGCCGGCCACGGCGCACGAGCTTGCGCTCTTGGCGCGCGCCGGCAACGCCAAAGCGCAAAGCGTTTTCGATTTGTTGGGGCATGCGCTGGCGATCTCGCTCACTGGCTTGGTCAATACCCTCAACATGCCGCTCTATGTGCTGGGCGGCGGGGTCTGCGACGCCTGGGATCTTTTCGCGCCGACCATGTTCCGCGAGATGCATGTGCGCAGCTACGTGTACCGCCTTACCGAACCCCCGGTGCTCGAGCCGGAGCGGCTGGAGGCGGGAAAAACCTATGTGCTGAAAGCTCAGCTTGGACCGGCCGCGGGATTGCTCGGTGCATGCTTACTTGGTTTCAAAGAACCATCCGGCATCTCGCCTTCGGGAGAAGAGCTGCTTGTCCATCAATAAATACATTCTTCGCAGCACCTTTGTCGGCGCGCTCGGCGGACTTCTGTTCGGCTTCGATACCGCCGTCATCTCCGGCACCACCCTTGCCCTGAGCCGCGTCTATTTGCTTTCAGCGCAACAGCTCGGCCTTACGGTATCGATCGCTTTGGTCGGAACTGTGATCGGCGCGCTGGGCTCGGGAGCCTTGGGACAGAAATACGGCTCGCGCGAGATGCTGCGCCTAACCGCGGCTCTCTACCTGATCTCGGCGTTGGGCTGCGCC
Source organism: Acidobacteriaceae bacterium (assembly GCA_036267335.1). Classification (GTDB taxonomy): domain Bacteria; phylum Acidobacteriota; class Terriglobia; order Terriglobales; family Acidobacteriaceae; genus PALSA-350. Next base: position 9,088 of record DATAWF010000215.1, on the reverse strand, counting down.
TTCGCTCCCGATTGGGGCTTTCTGCTTGCCTCGCGATTTTTGGGCGGCCTGGGCATCGGCGGTTCCTCGGTATTGGGACCCGTCTATATTGCGGAAATTGCTCCCGCCCATGTGCGCGGCCGGCTGGTCGGCACCTTCCAAATTAATATCGTTCTTGGAATCATGCTGGCCTATCTGTCGAATTTCCTGATCGGCCTGATGCATCTGGGCGCTCTTGAATGGAGATGGGATTTAGGCGTGGCGGCTTTTCCCGCCGCCCTTTTCCTGGGAATGCTCTACACCATTCCGCGCAGCGCGCGCTGGCTGGTAACACAGAACCGCATGGCCGAAGCACGCCAGGTGCTGGAGCTGATGGGCTCGCCCAACGCGCAGGCCGAGCTGGACGACATCCACGAATCGCTGCACGCGGAAAAAAGCGCCAAGAGCGCCGCGATCTTCGAGAGGCTCAACGGGAAGCTGCGCTACGGTAAACCGATCTTTCTCGCGATCGCGATCGGCGCTTTCAATCAGCTGTCGGGCATCAACGCCATCCTTTACTACTTGAACGACATCTTCAATGCCGCCGGCTTCAGCCAGGTCTCAAGCAATTTGCAGGCGGTGGCCGTCGGCGGCATGAACTTTTGCGCCACCTTTCTAGGTATGGCGCTGATCGACCGGCTGGGCCGCAAGATGCTGCTGCTGATCGGCGCGGTAGGCACCGCGGTTTGTCTTTCGTGCGTCGCGGCGATCTTTATGCTGCATCAGCATCAGGCGCTGCTGGTCTGGGCTCTGGTGGCCTATATAGGCTTCTTCTCGGTCTCGCAGGGCGCGGTCATCTGGGTTTACATCAGCGAAATTTTCCCCACGCGGGTGCGCAACAAGGGCCAGAGCGTAGGCTCGGGCACACACTGGATCATGAACACAATCATCTCGGGGGTCTTCCCCGTGATCGCAGCGCGATCGGGTGCGTATCCCTTCATCTTTTTCGCCGCGATGATGGTGGTGCAGTTCTTCGTCGTGCTGATCTTCTTCCCGGAGACGAAGCAGGTTTCTCTCGAAGAGCTCCAGCGGAAGCTGCAAATTCAGTAGACGGGGTGATGGCACGGCGGAGCCCGTCGACCCGTTGGCCTCAGGGGCTAAAAGCCCCTTTCGTTGGCTTCTTTAATGGCACAGCTAAAGCTGTGCCCTACCTGGCTTCGACCTGGCTTCGCGGAGCCCGTCGACCCATTGGCCTCAGGGGTTGAAGCCCCTTTCGTTAGGTTCATCTTAGCGGCACGGCTGAAAGCCGTGCCCTACCCGTCCTGAAAAATTGAACAGCAATGCGTCCATAGGACTCCCGATTCTATCAATGGCACAGCTCAAGCTGTGCCCTATCTGGCCGTGCCCTTTATCCGCCGTGCTTTTGATCAGGCGCGGCGGCTGCGCAGCCGGCTGAAGAGATAGTCCGGCAGCGCGGAGCCCGTCAGCTTGAGCGAACCGGCGGCCACGGCCAACCAAACCGCCGTACCGACGGCCAACAGAACGACATCGTCCCGCCAGCGCCCCGCCTGAGGCAAGAGGTGCCGCATTCCGTAGAGGGCCGCGAAGCTGGCGAGGGTCGCGAGCAGTGCGCGCCCTAGCTCCGCGTGCTCCAGCCCTGAAAATCGAACGATCCGGCGGCGATCGAGCATCACCGCCAGCGCCAAGGTTTGCAGCAGAATTGCCACGTCCGATGCAGCCGCAAGTCCCGACGGCCCTGCGTAGCGATGCAACGACCAGTAGATGGGCAGGGAGACCAGCGTGACGATCACTCCGGCCGCCATCGGCGCGAAGGTATCCCCGGCGGCGTAGAACGCGCGCGCGTAGATGGCCTGCGAGGTCCAGAGAAAGAGCGAGACGGTAAAGATGGCGAAGTAGCCGGCGGTCTGGCTTGCATCCAGATGACGGAAGGACCCCCCGCGGAAGAGCAGATCGACGGCCGGGTAGGCGAGGCCGCCCATCCAGGCAGTCAGCAGGAAAGAGAGGGCCAAGACCCGCGAGATCGACGTATTTACCGCGCGGGCAAAGTCCTCCATGCGCTTCTGACTGAAGAGCGAAGCGAAGAACGGCAGCGAGGCAGCGCCAACGGCCTGGCCGAGGATAGCGATCGGCGCCGTGATCAGGGTCTTGGCATAAGCCAGCCGGGTGATCTGCCCGTGCCCCGCAGAAGCGAAGTAGTTGATGATCCAGTTGTCCGCCGACACCACGCTGACGCCGAGCATCAACGGCAAAGAAAGCCGTATCCATTCGCGCAGGCCGGGATGCGAAAGATCCCAGCGGGGACGAAATCGCATGCCCACCCGGTATGCGCCCCAAGCGTTCAACAGCAGCGGTCCCACGAGAGCTCCGGCGAAGGCTCCCACAGCCAGCGAAGATACTCCCATCGATTTGGCCAGCACCACCGCGCCGAGGATGATTCCCAGGTTGTAGATGAGCGGTGCGACGGCCTGATACGAAAACTGCTTGTGCACCAGCAGCACCGAGCCAAAGACACCGCCAGCAAAAAAGAACAGTTGGGCTGGCAGCACGATGCGCGTCATGTAGGTGCAGAGCGCGGCCTGCTCCGGCGTGAACTTGGGCATGAAGATCCGCACGTAAAGCGGAGCGAAGATCTCGGCCAGCACGATGGCCACGCCCAGCACGCAAAACATGACCGTCAAAATGATGGACATGGCGCGCTCGCCCTCCGCTTCTTGGCCCGTCTCGCGGTAGCGGCTAAGAAGAGTAACGAAGACGATGGAGGCGGTGCCGCCAACCAGAAAATACGAGATCATGTCCGGCAGTTGGAAGGCCGCGAGATACGCGTCCGTCTGCAATCCAGCGCCGAAAAGGTAGGCAATGATCTTCACTCGCACCAGGCCGATAATGCGGGAGAGGAAGGCGGAGACCATCAGAATGATGCTGGCGGAAAAGGCGGAGTGACGGTGCGAGGGGCGCAAGATCGCCAAGGCCCGGCGAAAGGTAGAAGGCGCTGGCGTTTGGGCGGGACCGCCAGCCGGGGGCCTTGTGGGGGGCAGTTGATTCATGGGCTCGCCTGATTCTAGACGGTTTCATTGGCCGGAATGAGAATACTGAGGGTGGCCGGCGGGCGAGGTTCCTTTTGAGCAAAGCGTCTTCTCGATTTCTACGCCGGACGTGCGCCGGCCGATTGCGTCTAAACTGAAACCACTCGGCCGCCTGCTTCCGGACGCGGTTACTCCGGAATCCAGCGGCCGGATTGCAGTTTTGGTTTCGCCCCAACGCGCATGCAAATGCCGATGCTCCGCAAGCCGCACCGCCCGCCGCTCCGGCTTGCCTACTTGCTGGTCTCCGCCGTGCTGCTGGCGCCTGTTTGCGCCGCGCAACCCCCACCCACGAATCGCGCCGAAGCGACCGCGCTCATCCGCCAGGCGGTGGACAATCGCCTGGCACAAGACAAGACGCATCAGCCCGAGCGTTTCGTGATGCACAAGTGGGACGAGCTCCACGATGTTACCCGGGAAATCATCGAAACCCCGCAGGGCGATGTCGCTCTGCTCATCGGCGTCAACGGCAAGCCGCTTGATGCCGCGGGCGAGCAGGCCGAACGCAACCGCCTCGACCTGCTCGACGCTCACCCCGAATCTCAGGAGCACCGTCAGAAACGCGAACAGGCGGATGACGACCGCGTCACCAATCTTCTCCGCGTGCTTCCCGATGCCTTTCTCTACGATTACCAGGGCACGGTCCCGTGTGAGGTGACGGTTCAGCCCGACATCCCCATCCCTGGCGCTTCGCAACAAGCCCCGCAGCAACCAGCGCCGGAGCAGCGGTGCTATCACATGACGTTCACACCGAATCCCGCTTGGAATCCGCCCAACCTTGAAGCGAAAGTCCTGCGCGGCTTGGCGGGGGAGATCTGGCTCGAAGCCTCCGACGACCGGCTCTGCCGGCTCAACGCCCACCTTATTCAGGGCGTCGACTTCGGATGGGGCATTGTCGGACGCCTCAATCAGGGCGGTACTGTCAGCCTGGAGCAAACCCGCATCGGCGAGCACGACTGGGAACTGACCCGCCTGAAACTGAATTTCACCGGCAAGGCACTTTTGGTGAAGTCGCTCACCTACCGCATGAACGAAGAATTTGCTCACTTCGCGCCCGTTCCCGCCGGGACGGACTACCACAAGGCCATCCAGATCCTCGAGGCCTCGCAATCGGCCAAATAAAAAGGCGCCCCGATATCCCCTGCCGTGCCTCTGTTCGAGATGCATTCTCAACGCCGGATACAGAAGTTGCGAACATTTCTTGCGTTGCCCGACTTGCGCGCGCGATGTGGCCTAAAATAATTCAGGCATGATCCTCCCCTTCGTCCGCGAGGTGCTCGCGGAGTTGGAACATACTGACGCTTTCGAGCGCGTGCGACGGCATCTGGCCCTTGCCGCGGGGCGCAGACGTGTCTCCGGCCTCAGCTTGACGGGACGGATCCTGCATCTTCCCCTTTTTGCCCGCGCCGCGAAATGCCCTGTGGTGGTGGTGGTTGCCGACAACAAGGCCGCCGATGCTCTCCACCTCAGCCTGCGCTCGGCCTGCGATCTGACCGGTGCGATCGATGCCGACCGCGTGCTCCGGCTGCCAGCCCACGATGTTCTGCCCTTCGAAGGCATGTCGCCGCATCCGGAGGTACAAGAACAGCGCGCCTCCACCCTGTGGAAGATTGCCACGGGCGGGGCGGGAGTCGTGATCGCGCCGGTCGAGGCGGCCAGCATGCGCTTCTTTCCGGCCGCGTACTATGCCGGGCTGGCCCGCGTTCTGCGGCGCGGGGAAGAAATCGACGCCGAGGAATTGATCGCGCACCTGACCGGCGTGGGCTACAGCGCGGTGGACATGGTGGAGATGCCCGGCCAGTTCACGCGCCGCGGGGGCATTCTGGATGTTTATTCCCCGGAAATGGACCGGCCGGTGCGGGTGGAGCTGTTCGGCGACGAGATCGAGTCCCTGCGCAAATTCGAGCCTGATTCGCAGCGTTCCTCCGCCGCCCTCGATGAGGCTTTGCTGCTGCCGCTTACCGAGACTCCGGTGACGGAGAGCCTGCTGACCGCCATTCACGAGCGCCTGACGCGCAGCGAAGAAGGCGCGGAAACGAGCGGGGCCGGAGTGGCCGGGGCGGCGGTCTTTCCCGGCTGGGAGTTCTTTGCCACAACCGCGGGAGCGGACCGGACCCTCTTCGATCTTTTTCCCAAGGTGCAAGTGCTGGTGGAAGAACCGGCGATGATCCGCAACCAGTCTGAGCGCTGGTGGGCCAAGGTGGAGCAGCGGCATGACCGGAGCGGCATCGGTTCCCTGGTGACGCCCTCCGCGATTTATCTCTCTCCGGATGAATTGCAGGCCAAGCTCGCCTTTCTGCCGGGAGTTGATCTCGATCAGCTCGGAAATGTGGACGTGCTCGACGAATCCGCCGGCGCGCCATCGGAGATCGCTTTCTCCTCGCGGCCGACGATGCGCTTCCATGGCTCGATTCCCGCGTTTTTGGCCGAGATCAAATCATTGGCGGCGCAGGGCTCGCGGATGCTGCTGGTGGCTCCCAACCAGGGAGAGGTGGAGAGGCTAGCCGGCCTCTTGCGCGAATATGGCCAGCCCTATCGCCTGGGCAGCCGGGTGCAGCATGCCGGAAGCGAAAACATCTACGACGAAACGAGCTACTTGGCCGGCGACACTCGGACTCCCATTCTGGTGCGGGGCGCGATCGCAAGCGGCGTGCAGTTGCCGGAGAGCAATCTGGTGCTCTTCGGCGCCAATGACTTTTCCGATGAGGCCGACGTGGCGGCACGCCCGATCGTCAAGCGGGCCAAGTCGAAAACCGCTGCCTTCATCTCCGATTTTCGCGACCTCACCGTGGGCGACTACGTTGTGCACGTGGAGCATGGAATCGCCCGCTATCTGGGCCTGAAGGAAATCGAACAGGACGGGATCAAGGTTGAGTTCATGGTGCTGGAGTTTGCCGAGCAGGCGCGGCTCTACGTTCCCCTGACCCGGCTGGACCTGATCCAGAAATACCGCTCGACCGACGCCGGACCCGCACCCGTGCTCAATCGCATGGGAGGAGCGCAGTGGGCCAAAACCAAAGCCCGCGTGCGCAAGGCCATGCAAGACATGGCCGATGAGCTGCTGAAGCTTTATGCCCAGCGCAAAGCGGCGCAGGGTCACGCCTTTCCGCCGGACAACCAGTTTCAGCAGGAATTCGAAGACGCCTTCGACTACAACGAAACCGAGGACCAGCTCTCGGCGATTGCCGATGTGAAGAGCGACATGGAATCCACCCGTCCGATGGACCGGCTGCTGGTCGGGGACGTGGGCTACGGGAAGACCGAAGTGGCGATGCGAGCGGCCTTCAAAGCGGTGCAGGATGGCAAGCAGGTGGCGGTTCTTACGCCCACGACGGTGCTCGCCTTTCAGCACTTCACCACCTTCCGCAATCGCTTCAAGCAGTTCCCTATCACGATCGAGATGATCTCGCGCTTCCGCTCGCCGAAAGAACAGAAGCTGATTCTGGAGCGGCTGGAGATGGGCAAGATCGACATTCTCATCGGCACGCATCGCGTGCTTTCGAAGGATCTCCTGTTCCACAACCTCGGCCTGCTCGTCGTGGACGAGGAGCAACGGTTTGGGGTGCGCCACAAAGAGCGATTGAAGCAGATGCGGCGCGAGATTGACGTGCTGGCAATGTCCGCGACGCCTATTCCGCGCACGCTGCATATGTCGCTGGTTGGATTGCGCGACATGAGCGTGATCGAAACCCCGCCCAAGGACCGCATGGCGATCCAGACCATCGTGGCCCGCTTCGACGACAAGCTCATTCGCACCGCGATTGAAGTGGAGCTCGAGCGCGGGGGCCAGACCTATTTCGTGCACAACCGGGTCGAGACCATCTACGAGATCGCATCGAAGATCCAGACCATGATCCCGCAGGCGCGGGTCGCTGTCGGCCACGGCCAGATGAGCGAAGGCGAGCTCGAGCGGGTGATGCTGGCCTTCATGCGCGACGAGTATGACGTGCTGGTGGCGACCACGATCATCGAGAACGGGCTCGACATTCCGCTGGCCAACACCATCATCATCAGCAGGGCCGATCGCCATGGACTGTCGGAGCTTTACCAACTTCGCGGCCGGGTGGGCCGCTCCAACCGGAGGGCTTATGCCTATCTGCTGGTTCCGCCGGAGCAGGAGCTGACCGACATCGCCCGGCGGCGGCTGGCGGCGCTCAAAGAATTTTCGGATCTAGGCGCCGGCTTCAAGATTGCCGCGCTGGATCTCGAGCTGCGCGGCGCCGGCAACATGCTCGGCGGGGAGCAGAGCGGCCACATCGAAGCCGTCGGATTCGAGATGTACACCAGCATGCTGGAGCAGGCGGTGAGCGAGCTCAAAGGCGAAGAGAAACCGGAACGGCCGACGACGCAGCTCAATCTGGGCATCAGCCTGCGCATCGACGAAAGCTATATTCCGGAAGAGAATCAGCGGCTCCGCATTTACAAGAAGATTGCCGGCGCCGCGGAGGAAACCACGCTCAGCGAGGTGCGGGCCGAGCTCGAGGACCGCTACGGAGCGATGCCGCCCAGCGTCGGACACTTGCTCGAGGCCGCGACCGTGCGCCTGCAATGCGAACGGGTAGGGGTTTCGCAGGTGGACCGCAAGCGGGATCAACTGCTCATCCGATTCACCGGGGAGGCGCATATCGATCCCGGAAGGCTGATGAAGCTGGTGGCGCAAAATGCCAAGCAGGGCGCGCAATTCACTCCCCAGGGAGTGCTCCGCGTTTCGCTCAAAAGCACCGACCCGCGCGAAATTCTTACCGAAATCTGGGCCTTGCTCGAGGAGCTGGCTGTGCCCTCCGAGACCGCCGTAGGTCCCAGGGCTTGACAGGCCGCGAAAAAAGCAAATCGAGAACCAGAAACCGTTCCCTCGGGGGCTGAAGAGGCTGCGGAAAAAGTCCACACAGGTGGCGCAATTGACGAAAAGCATGCCTCAGGGGCTGAAGCCCTTTGATTTGCCGCTTTTTCGGCGCGGCTGAAGCCGCGCCCTGATACAAAACTCACTCCTCCTGGAGTTTTTCTGCAGCCTGTGAAAGCCCTTTGATTTTGCAGTCTTTGCAGCGCGACTCAAGCGGATACCGCAAGGGAGAAAGAATCCGCTGGTGTCGCGGTGACCGCAAAGCCGCGCCCTTGATACAAAACTCGCGGCCCATGAACTTTTTCCGCAGCCTGTTGGTCCCCGGAGAGGCATGAGGCATTGCAGAAGAAGAAATGCAAAAGCGGATCTCTCCGCTTCGCATGAGGACTTTCGCCCTCATGCTTCGGTCGAGATGACAGAACTGCCCGTCGATGAGCAAGAACTGTGAGAAATCCAGGCTTGATATGGCCAATAGGGATGCCTGCGTACCGTCTCCGGATGCAGAAGCGGGTGAGAAATGGGCTCGCCGTCGAGTACGATAGCTTGGCATCCTCTGGGAGGCCGCCGCTTGAAAACCCTTGTGAACCGGATTGCCCTTTTCCTGATCGGAGGCGCCGCCATGGCCGGCTCGTATAGTTTGGCGCAAACTGCCACCCCCAACCCTTCGGCGGGTTCGAGCGATGCCGCCTTCGAGCAACTTGCCGACCAATACTTCGACCAGGTTTACTTCAAGTTTTCGCCCACCCAAGGCACGCTCGATGGCTTCCACCAGTACGACACGCAGCTTGAGGATTACTCGAAGTCCGGGGTCGATCGCGAGATTGCCGCGCTCGAATCGTACGAGAAGAAGTTCGAGAAGGTCCGGCCGGAGACGCTGAGCCTGACCTGCCAGGGCGATCTGGAGCTGGTGCTGGGAAATATTCGCAGCTCGCTGCTCACGCTCCAAAGCATTCGCGGCTGGGAAAAAAATCCCGACAACTATTCGAGCGGCATTACTTCGAGCGCCTTCTCGCTGATGGAGCGCACCTTCGCTTCCCCCGACGACCGGCTGCGATCGCTGATCGCGCGCGAGCGCCAGATGCCGGCCGCGCTCCAGGACGCCCGCCAAAATCTTCAAAATCCGCCACGCATCTACACCGAGATTGCGCTCGAGCAACTGCCGGGCCTGATCGAGTTCTTTCAATCCGAC
>DATAWF010000214.1:0-3671 GCA_036267335.1 Acidobacteriaceae bacterium | reverse complement strand
GGCAGGGAAACCCGGACAAAGAAAGCAGATCAGGGAACTCCCGTCTCCGCATTGGTGTCTAATCATGAGGGAGGGAATGGGCGCGGCCCCAGTCCCTGAGTTCTAAGTTCCTAGCCGCGTTTCGAGGACCCAAACGATGACCTTGCTTGACGCTCCGAAGTTCGATGAAGTGCGCGACCGGCGCCGTCACCTGATTCTTTCGATTGCGGCAAGCGCTGTGGGCGTGCTGCTGGTGGTCTGGTGGCTGGCGGCAGGCCGGCCCGTAGACTGGCCTTGGAACTGGGACGTACATCTGTTCGGGCGGGCCACCACCAACCACTTCTTCGAGGCAATCGAACGAAACGATCTCGCCGCTGCCTACGGCATCTGGAACCACGATAAAGACTGGCAGCAGCATCCTGCGCAGCATAGCGTCTATCCCTTCAACCGCTTTCAGCAGGACTGGAGCGCCACCAGCCCGGACAACGAATATGGCGCCATCCACAGCCACAAGATCGCGGCCGCGCGCGTTTACGGAAACGTGCTGCTGGTGGCTGTGCTCATCAACGGCCGCAAGAGCGACGCGCTCAATCTGGACTACGATCCCAAGACTAAGACGCTGAACTTCTCGCCGCCCGGCGTGCAGTTGTATCTGGGACCGTAACCGGGTTGGTCAGGTTCCTGGCGCTCCCACCCTTCCGCCGGGAAAAAGGCGAAAGGATGGAGCACGGCTTTCTTTGGCCAATCCCGGTAAGGCTCATCCTGTCGTCGACTCACAATTCTTACTCGTGCACGGCCGTCAGCACTTCGGTGCTCTTGCTCATCTTGGCGGTGCGTTCGATCTTATCCCAGTTGAACGGCTTGCCATCGATGGCCCGCTTCAGTGTCTTGAAGAGCACCACGGAGAAGAGTTGCCGGTAGGCGAAGCGCTGCAGCCAGATGTGGAAGAGCAGCCAAACGTCGCCCCGGTTCGCCGGATGCCGCCGCTCCAGGCTGAACGCCACCGTGGACGTGATGAAGTCGATCACCAGGAATCCCAGGAAATAGGTCACCAGCTTTTCGAAGCTCGCCGGCGAAGCGGATTCGGGATGGTAGTGGCGATCGAGGAAGAAGTTGATGATGCCCCAGGCAAACAGCAGGTCGATGAAGGGCGAGACGAGCGGCAGGAACATCTGGAAGATGAGAATATTCGGGAGCGCGAAGAGACCCATCGCCTTGTTGCGCACGAACGCCGCGCGATGTTTCCAGACAGCCTGCAACGTCCCGAAGGACCAGCGGAAGCGTTGCCGCATCAGCCCGCGCGCATCGATCGGCGCCTCGGTGAAGGCAAGCGCGCGGTCTTCATAGTCCACCTTGAGCCCCTGTTCGAGCAGGTTCATGGTGAGGTCGGCGTCTTCGGCCACCGTATTCAGCGGGTAACCGCCGGCGGCCTTTACTGGCGCCGTGCGCCACGCGCCAATCGCACCGGGAACCACCGTGACCACATGGAAGAGATCGAGGGCGCGGCGCTCGAAGTTCTGGCTGGTGATGTATTCGAGCGCCTGCCAGCGGGTCCACAGGTTCACCCGATTGCCCACCTTCGCGTTGCCGGCGATGGCGCCGATGCGCGGGTCCTCGAAGTGGCACACCAGCTTCGAAATCGCATCGGCAGCAATCACAGTATCGGCGTCGATGCCCACAAAAATCTCTTCGTGCAAGCGCCGAAGCGCATAATTGAGCGCGGCAGCTTTGCCCGCATTCGGCTTGGTGAGCACCTGCACGCGGCCGGCCTTGATCTCCTGTGCGTAGGCGTCGGCGGCTGCTTCGGCGGTGCGGTCGCTCGAGCCGTCATCGATGACGATGACGTGCAGATTCTTGTAATCCGAGTTGAGCACCGAGCGGATCGTGCGCACAATGACCGTCTCTTCGTTATAGGCGGGAATGAGGACGGCTACTCGCGGGAGGTATTCGGGCGAAGCATCGTGATGCGGCTTGCGCAGCCGGTCGATGACGGCGAAGAGCCCTACGATAATCAGCCGCGCACTCATCAGGACGTCTCCCAGGAAGAAGACCATCACGATGAAGTTGCCGATGATGTCGACAGCGGAAAATGCGATTGAATCGGGAATCGCGCGCACATGCTGCCAGAATGTGAGCGGCGGCATTACTTCGGCGGTTGTCTTGCCCATCAGCGCCGAAACCGGAACAAACGTGTAGCCATGGGCGCGCAGCGTATCGATGAGGTAGGGAAGCGCGGCCACAGTGGCCGAGCGGTCACCGCCGCCGTCGTGCATCAGGATCACCGAGCCGCGGAACTGCGGCTTCGTCTTCATGACCTGTAACTGGTTCAGGACCGACTGCGCAATCTCCTCGGGGGTCTTGTGGGGATGTTCAAGCCAGTCATCCGTGTCGATCTTGTTGCCGATCACGATGTAGCCGTCATTCTGGACGGGCACAACCGGCGCTGCCTGGTCATCGGTCTCCGGCTCTTCATCGATATCGTAGGGCGGGCGGAAATAGAGCGGCTGCACGCCGAGCTTGCTCGAAAAAAGACTCTCCGTCAGCTTCACCTGCAGATCAGCCTGCCGCGGCGAGATGTCGCTGATGTCCGGATGGCTCCAGGTGTGGTTGCCGATCTCGTTGCCTTCCCTCACGATCCGCTGCAGCAGGCTCACGTTCTGCGCGGCCTCTTCGCCGATGATCATGAAGGTGCCCTTCACGTGCTTCTGCTTCAGAACATCCAGAATCTTGGGCGTCCACTTCGGATCGGGGCCGTCGTCAAAAGAGATCGAGACCTCATTCGGATGGTATCCGTAATACTCCACGCTATAGTTGCGCGGATACACATCCATGTGCTCGTCGATAACGAGCTTCTTGCGCGGATCGGGCTCATCGGTGTCCACTTCCACGGTCCGCTTGCCGGGCTGCGGAAGTCCGATGACGCGCATGATATCGCCCTCGCCACCCACGTCTACGTCGTGACCCGGCTGCACTGAGCCAAGAGCCTGCAGCGACTCGGGTGTGTTGGGCTTGTCCCACACACTCCACAGCGAGCTGTCCTCGGTGCCCAGCCGCCAGAGTGCAAAAGTCTGCAGGCCCAGTTGCCGCGCGCCGCGCATCTCGTCCAGCAGCGTCACTCCATCGAGAAACCACACCACGTGGCGCTGGTTTGCATCCTCGTCTATGTATTCGAAGTGAGGATTCAGCGTGTTGTAGTCGAGATCGAGATCGGCGTCGGCATCGGAGGCTTCCTGCCACGTATCGGAGACGGACATGTCCTCCGTGTCGAGCACCTGCGGCTTGGCCGGCTTTCCATCCTTTCGCTTGGGCGGAATCGAAAGTGTCCAGTCGTAGCCATAATTGCCGAGCGCGCAGATCAGCTTGCTCTTGGGCACCACCTTGAGCACCCGCTCCAGGTTCCCGATGAACCATTGCTGCGCGGCGATCGGGCCGGGATCGCTCGTGACCTGATGCTGGTCATAGTTCATCAGGATTACGCCGTCGGCATTCGCCGCGACTTGTTTCAGCTCATCGTCGGACGTGGCCACCGCTACGTTCACATAGAGGCGCAGGTTGCGCGGATGCATCTGCACGTAGAGATCGTGAATGAAGCTCAGGTAAGCCGGCGTTGCGTTGTCGGGCAGGCTCTCGAAATCGAGGGAGATCCCCCGGTATGCCGGATATGCTTCGAGAAACTGGATAATCTGCGCGCA
>DATAWF010000213.1:0-8946 GCA_036267335.1 Acidobacteriaceae bacterium | reverse complement strand
GAGCGCATCGGAACTGCGGGCGCTTGCCGCCTCCGCCGTGCGTCTCAGAAAAAAAGCGCCCATCGCGCTCCGCGTTAATCCCGATGTTTCGGCAAAGACTCATCCCTATATCTCGACCGGCCTGCGCAATCATAAGTTCGGCATCGACATTCGTTCCGCGCGCGAGGTTTATCGTCAAGCTCAGAAATTCCCAGCACTCCAGCCGATTGGCATCAGCGTTCATATCGGGTCGCAAATCCGTAGCGCAGACCCCTTTGGAGCCGCAATGCAGCGGGTGGCGGCTTTGGTGCGTGACTTGGCGCAGGACGGGATCGCCATCCGATACGTCGATGCCGGGGGAGGACTCGGGATCGAGTACGAAACCGCGGCAGGACAATCGAGTTCGCGCGGCTTCAATCCCGCTTTGGCCGTGAAGCAATATGCGGCCGCGATCGACCGCGCTTTGGGAAAGCTGCCGGTCAAGCTCCTGCTCGAGCCGGGGCGCTTCATCGTTGCTCAAGCCGGAGCTCTGATCGCGCGCGTGCTTTATGTGAAGAAGAATGGCACCAAGACCTTTGTGATCACCGATGCCGGCATGAACGATCTGATCCGCCCCGCTCTCTATCAGGCTTACCACGAGATCGTTCCAGTCGAGCGCAAGGCTGCAGCTAAGCACGGAGCAGGGAAGCAGGTCGTCGATATCGTCGGGCCGGTCTGCGAGACCGGAGATTTCTTTGCTCGCGATCGCGAAGTTGAGCAAATGAAGCCGGGCGATCTGGTGGCAATCCTCGACGCTGGCGCCTACGGTATGTCGCTCAGTTCCAATTACAATTCCCGTCCTCGGCCGCCCGAGGTTCTGACCCGAGGGAAGAAGAGCAAGCTTGTGCGGCGCCGGGAAACCCGGTCCGACCTTCTCGCCGCCGAAGAGGCCCTTTTATAAGGGCCGAGATTGCGTATGAAAAGCAGAAGCCCGGACAAACTCGTCCGGGCTTTCTGCTTTCTGAAGTCGAGGTTATTGCGAGATCGAATGAATGGAGGCCAGGGTGTTGGGCTGCGGAGTAGCGGGTTCCCCTGACAGAGCGGAACCTCCATCGGCGGGCTTGTTCGCCACCTGGACGCTGCTCGCCGGTTCCGGACCAAGTCCCAGGCTGATCAGCGCCCGGCTATCGGGCATCAACTTGGTCTGCCATCCATGGTCGGCCTGGTACTTTTGCATCGCTGTTTCGGTCTCAGCATCCCAATGGCCGCTTGGAGATCCGGTGAGGTATTTCTGCTGGATGAGCGCATTTTGGATCTGCGTAGCCCGGTCTGAATCGATCGTCCGCTGGCCCAGCATGGCTTTGGATTTCGATCGTTTGCTCTTGTGCGTGGTGGAGGACTTAGTGTGGCCCGACGTCGCGGCCCGATGCACGCGGCTGGCGAACGACGGTGTGACAACCAGCGCCGCTGCCAGGAAAAATATTTGCCCTGCTCGTACAGAAAGCATGCAAGATTCCTCGAATCGCTTTTCGAAATTTCCGCGACCCTCAGTTAGGCCCGGTTGGTGCTGTCGTTCGCCGGTGGAGGCTCGGAATGGATCAGCTCGCGCACCGCTCTTGCAGACGCCCTTCCGCACAGTTCGATCCTGCGGACTCGCCTAATTTCGGGAAAACGATAGGCGTCTTTGAAAATCTGAATGTAACGTTAATCATCGATGGAGCAGATTGCAACTCCACAAGAGTCGAAAACTGCCACTATTTGGATGTCGGTAACCAAGCGTCGCGCTGCTTGGATCGAAATCTACGCCTCTTCTTCGCCCGGGTTGCGCTCCACAGGCAATCCGCCCGCAGGTAGGAAGCACATTTTCGATACAGTGCTTCCTGCCCCAGACATTCGTTCCCCGGACGATCTTCTTAGAGAAGACCCTACCGGCGGCCTATTACGGAAGTGTGCCGGCTATGTACGTGCCGCCTGCACTCGGGTTCTTCGAATCAACGACCACAAACGCGACGTCTTCGCCCGATTTCAGACTCGAAACTGCGCTTTGGAATTGATCAGTACTGCTGATTGCCTGTTTCGTCTGTTGGGTATCCATCTCGGTGATGATGAGGCCGGGAGCCAAACCGATTTCATCGGCAAAGGAACCTGGCTTGACCTGATCCACGATGACTCCGTGGACGCCCTTGCTAGCAAGTGCCGAAGGAACAGCCTGCACCGAGATGCCGAGCTTGCCTTGTGCTGCGTCGGGAGCGCTCTCAGGACCGTTTGGCCCCGTTTGCGCCTCACCCTGAGAAGCATAAAGGGCGGCGCGGTCGACGATACCGACGTTCGCGGTCATTTGCTTGCCCGCGCGTAGATAGCCGAGCTGCACGTTTGTGCCGGGCTTGCGGGAAGCGATGTCGGTCACCAGCGCATCGCCGTCTTTGACCGGATTGCCATCCACCGAGACGATGATGTCGCCAGCTTTGATGCCGGCCTTTTCCGCCGGTCCGCTGGGCGAAACCGCATTCACCAGCACGCCGGTCTTGAAGCCGTAAACCCGTCCGACCGCGGGAGCCAGGTTTTCCTGGAATTGAATGCCGATCGAGCCGCGAACGACCTTGTGGGCGGGACCGATCAGATCGTTGTATACCTTGATGACGGTGTTGGAAGGCATCGCGAAACCGATGCCTTCATAGCCGTTCGATTGGGTGTAGATCGCCGTGTTTACGCCGATCACCTGGCCATCCATGTTGACCAGCGGGCCGCCTGAGTTGCCGGGATTGATCGCCGCGTCCGTCTGAATGAAGTGCTGGAATTGCCCCGCCGGTGACTGGTCGAGAGTGCGGTTCTCCGCGGAAACAATGCCCGCCGTCACGGTCTGCGCCAGCGTGAACGGGCTGCCGATTGCGATGACCCAGTCGCCCACCTGCGCGGCATCGGAATTGCCCAGCTTCACCGTGGGAAGCGGCGCGGGGTCGTCAATCTTGATCACCGCGAGGTCGGTATCTTTGTCCACGCCGATGACTTTCGCCGGCCGGCCCTGGTATCCCACCGGATCCGTCGACAGCTTCACGTAAATTCGATCCGCTTTTTCGACGACGTGATTGTTGGTGATGATGTAGCCGTGCGGATCGACGATAAAGCCGGAGCCGAGAGCCTCCCGCACCTGGTCTCCCTCATCCGGGCTTTGTCCATCCGGGCCACCGCCGAAGAAGCGATTGAAGAAGTCCTGGAAGTTCTGATCCGGTCCTTGGTCCGGGCTCTGATTCTGCTCGCCTTGGCCGTCGTCGCCGCCGCCATTCGGAGAATCGGGCGACGCGCCGTGCTGGCTACGCCGGCGTGGGCTGGTCTGATCGGTGGGCAGAGTCTCGGTGTTGATGTTCACCACCGCCGGTCCCACCTCCTTGGCGATCTGCGTGAAGGCCGTCGATAGAGAGACAGGGCTGGGAATCTTCAGCGGAGCGGCGTCGGAGCTGTCGACTTGGGCCTCACCCCCATGAACCCCGTGAACCGCGATAGATCCGATAAGTATGCCGGCGGAGAGCGTGCCGAGGATCGTGAATACGGAGGCGAGACGGCGAAGACGCAGCCGTTCAAGCAAAGATTTCATTTGGGATCGGACCTCATCATTTCCAGGCATTCAGGCGTTGAGTACCCCGGCAAGGCGAGTATTCAGTATAAATCGTTTCTCGCCATGTTGCGCTCGCGGCCCTGCCGGTCGTAACCGCCAAAGGTTTCGAAAGAAGGCTCCGGCGCAGCGTTCCATGCCATGGCCAGTACAAGCAGTAAGATGCGCCTCAATGCCAATTCGCGACCCGTGGCGTCGTACCACTCGCCCCGGGTATGAACCCCGCCGCCTTCCCCTCCAGCCCCGATCGTTACCGCAGGGATGCAGAGCGAAAGAGGGAGGTTGGCATCGGTTGAGGCCGTCCGCTCCTGGGTGCGGATTCCCAAATGCCGGTCGACCATGAAGAGGGTTTCGAAAAGTGGAGATCCCGGTGGCAGCATTCCCGCCGGGCGATTGCCAACTTGTTCGATTTCAAAATCGATGTCGCCCGGGCGCGAGCTCTCGCCCCGGCCCCGGTTCGCCGCGAGCACTGCATCTTCGATCGCGCGATGCAGAGCGACCTCCATCGCAATCAGTTCCTCCGCTTCCAGGCTCCTTAGATCGAAGCGCGCAGCCGCTCTTTCAGGGATGGAATTGACCGAGCTTCCTCCCTCGATTGTGCCCACGCTCAGACTCGATCGGGGAGAGACCGGCAGCGCGGCCAGAGAGGCAATTGCCTGGCTCAGAACCACGATCGGATTGCCGGTGCCCGCATCGGTCCATGAGTGCCCTCCCGGCCCGCGCAGAGTTATCAAGTAGCGCCGGCTTCCGAGAGCCTGAGTCACCGCCGTGTCGGCGCCGCCCCCATCCAGAACGATGTGCGCGCAAATTCGATCCTTCCACGGCGACATTTCATACAGGCAGCGCACACCGCGCAGGTTACCGTCGCCTTCCTCGCCCACGTTGCCCGCAAAGACGATGTCGACGGGGCTTGAGAAGCCGCAGCTCTTGAGCGCCGCCGCCACGGCCAGCATTCCGGCCACCCCTGCCCCGTTGTCGCAGGCTCCGGGAGCGGTAAGCCGGCGATAGTCCAGCACCGGATGGATCGGAGTGTCCCTGGGAAAGACCGTGTCGATATGCGCGGAGAGCAGCACGCAGGGTCTCGGGCCGGCCGAAACCGGCTCCAGCCAGCCCAGCACGTTGCCTTCCATGTCGATTTCCACCTGCGCCAATCCCAGCTTGCGGAAAGCTTCCGCCAGCCACGCGGCGCGCGCCTGCTCCCCGAAGGGAGGCGCCGCGATCGAGACCAAGTCGTGCTGCCATTGCATGATCTTGGCTTCCTGCAGATGGAACCAGCGGAAGGCGGAGTGAACCGCGGGCAGAGACGCGAGTTGCCCGACGCGCGAAAAGGCCGACTGTGCGATGGAACCGTTCATAAAATACGCAGACTCATGCGTCCAAACTAGGCTCTAGGGTACTCTACCCGGCAAAGAAAGAGTCCGCGTGCCGGAGCGGTGGGACCTGCCTTGGCGCGGTCACGCGCGGCAAGAATCTTTGGAAGAGATTCCTCCGATCGATTGTCGTACCCGATTTCGAGAAACGTGCCCACAAGGTTCCGAACCATGTGATGGAGAAACCCGTTTCCCTCCACCCGGTAGATCAAGAGCTCTCCGGCTCCCCCGAATCCTTCCTCGGGAAAGTTCAGGTCAATCCCCGCCGAGGTCGCAGCGCGCTTCGTCCACTCGGAACGATGGACGGTGCGGATGTTTCCGTCCCGCAATGGCCGTTCCGCCCCCAACTCGGTTGGAAAAGACGGCCGGACGGTGTTGTCGCCGAGACCTGTTTCGCTGCTCTCGCTTCGGCGGTCCGCGAGGCTGGGATCGACGGCCGCAAACGAAGTGAAGTCATGTTCGCCGACAATCGCAGGCGCGGCACGCTGCATCGCCTCCCAGTTCAGGCGATGCGCAACCGCATAGACGTAGCGCGCCAGCCACGGCGGGCACGTATCCCCATGAAAGATCCGGTACTCGTAGGTCTTCGCCAGGGCCGAATGCCGGGCGTGGAAGCCGGGCGGCGCGACCTGTGCGCTCCGTATCCGGATGGAAGCGGGAAGGGTGCGGTTGAGGGCGCGAAGAAGGTTGGCTTCGGGAATCGGCGCCGACAACATAAAGGATGCCACCTGCCCAAGCGCATGAACTCCGGCGTCGGTGCGTCCGGAGCCTTGCGGCAGCACCTCTTCTCCAGTGATGCGTGCAATCGCCGCCCGCAGCTCACCCTGCACGGTCGGCGTATCCGGTTGGATCTGCCAGCCGTGAAAGTCGCCGCCATCGTATGCGAGGAGCAGCTTCCACGTGCGGCCCTCGCCATTTTCCTTCATTGTTGCGCTCCGAAGTTTCCAATCTATCGGAAGGCCAAAGCGGCTACCAGGGGCGCCGCTCGAAAGCTGCCGCCGCCCGGATACGAAGCCGGTGCTGCGATATACTCAACTTTCCCGACTGCGGCGATTCAACTTGGGAACATCCATTTCCGCGCCCGGCTCCTCGCGGGCGGGTGCACGAGGAACAGGAGCGCCATTTCGCAGTAGTCGCGCGCCCAGCATAATCTGGGACAAGCGTGGCATCCCGCCGGAAACCCGGGTCGAGTGAAGAAAAACTAGAGTCCATGGGGCCCCGTCCCGCATCTGGCACGAGAGTCTCCAAAGTCTGTTTGTCCCCAAAAGCCGCGGAGAAAAAATAGCTGCGTGCAGAAACCAGGGCCTGTTCCCACTACTGGAGTAGTGGCGCGGGGCCGGTAGTGTGAACACCCAGTAGTGTGAACAGGCCCTAGGGCCGCCAACCCCGACGGAGAACTGTGAATGGCAGATTCTTTCGATTCCGAGGACTTTGACCCAGCGATGAAGAATTCAGATTCCAGCTTCAACCATCTCCTGCGCCATGAACAGAATGATGATTCTCTTGCGGAGAAAACGGCGCCGGGAATCTTTGCCGGTCTGCGCGCCACGGCCCTCGTAGCCTGCATGTTGAGTTCGTTGGTTGCCCAACCGGGATACGCGCAGCAGGCGCCTCCCCCTCAGGGAGCTGTGGATGCGTCGAGCGCCGCACAGCCGGGGCAAGGCGCGGCGGCAGCTCCGAATTCAGCGCAGCCGCTGCCCTCCGTTCCCGCCCCAAATTACACGCAGCCGCTCTTCATGCGTCCGGGGAAGGTAGATTTCTCGAAACCCAACCGGCCATTTCCCAATTTCCTCAAGCCTTACGAGTCCATCGACGTGGCGGCTTCGTTGACGACCAACTCAGCCCGGCTTACCAGCCTGCTTCGCGACGGCAAGATCTATCTCAGCCTCTCCGATGCCATCGCGCTGGGCCTTGAGAACAACTACGACATCGCAATCCAGCGCTATAACCTCGATATTGCGGATACCGATCTTTTGCGTGCCCGCGCCGGCTCCAATCTGTTGGGAGTCTCGAGCGGCTTGGTCGAAGGAACTTTAGGTGGATCCGGCGGAAACAGCAATTCGCTTACCTCCGGCGGCGGTCCGGGCGGAACCTCCACGGCCGTCGGCGGCGCCGGCGCCGGCGCCGGCGGAATCGTTACCAGCACCAGCGGCGCCGGACCGGCGCCTGAGCAGTTGGACCCCACCCTGACCGGCAAGGTGCAGCTGGAGCGGGCACGCGCGCCTCAGGCCAGCCCGTTTCTAAGCGGCGGCGCCACCACTCTGACCACCAACACTGACCAATACAACTTCACTTACAATCAGGGATTCATTTCCGGCACCTCCCTGAGCGTTGGATTCAACAACAGCCGTGTGACTTCGAACAACGCGTTCAACGTCTATAGCCCGCTGTTGCAGTCCGGCCTTCAGGCCACGGTCACGCAGCACCTGCTCAACGGCTTTGGGCCTGGCATCAACGGCCGGTTCATCATCGTCGCCAAAAACAACCGGCGCATCACCGACTCCGCCTTCCGCCAGCAGATTCTCTACACCGTGAATCAGATCGAGAATATCTATTGGCAGCTCGTCGCCGACTACGAGGACGTGCAGGCGAAGGATCGCGCGCTGCAGCAGTCGACTCAGCTCGCCTCCGACAATCGCAAGCAATTGGCGATCGGCACCCTCGCCCCTCTCGACGTGCTCAACGCCGACAATGGAGTGGCCAGCGACAAGCAAGCGCTGATTACTTCCCAGACGGCGCTTGAATATCAGCAACTGATCATGAAGCAGGCGATCACCCGCGACCTGAGCGATCCCGCTCTCTCCGCCGCTCCGGTCATCCCGACCGACCGTGTTTCGCTTACGGAGACGCCGGAAGAGCATACGCCGGTGGAGCAGTTGGTGCAGCAGGCCTACAGCAACCGGCCGGAGATCGAGCAGGCCGTTCTCAACCTTAAGAACGATGAGCTGACACTCAAGGCGGTTAAAAACGGATTGTTGCCGACGGTAGACCTCTACGGCTTCTACAACGCCTCCGCTCTCGGCGGGGCGGCCAATACGAACTGCTTCGTCCAGTATCTCGGGCCTGCCTGCAATGTACCTCCGGTCGGCTACAGCACCGTATTTCAAAACCTCTTCAACAACACCGGTCCCGACAAGGGCGTCGGCGTGAATCTCAGCATTCCGCTCCGCAATCGCACGGCGGAGGCGCTGCAATCGCGGGCTGTGCTTGAGTATCGCCAGGCGCAGATGCGGCTGCAGCAGCTCTATGTGCAGGTGCGGATCCAGGTCATCAATGGCCAATATGCCCTCACCAACGACCGCGCGGCACTGCAGGCGGCGCAGGCAGCGCGCGAGTATAACTACCAGTCCTACGAGGCGGAAGTGAAGAAGCTGCGCCTCGGCGCTTCGACGACCGCCAATGTCCTCCTGCAGGAAAAAAACCTCGCGACCGCAGAGAACAACGTGACCTCGACCGAGGCGACCTACGCCAAGGACCGGGCCTCTCTCGAAGAATTGTTGGCGTCGACGCTGGACCGCTACGGCATTCTGCTTCCCGATGCGGTAAGCGGAACCGTGACCCAGCAGCCGGTAATCCCCGGCATCGAGCCGGCGAAGCCGGAGGAAGAGGTGACGGTGCCCGGCCAGCAAGAGCAGTTGCAGCAGACCGAGCATCCGCCGGCGGTCAATCCGGACATGCCGCAGACTCCCCCGGCCCCGCCCCAGCAGTAGGTTCGTAACAAAAGGGCTCTCAGTTTTTCTATCCGCAGTTGTAGGCTAGCTGCGGGATTGGAAACTGAGAGCCTTTTTGTGTTTCGCGGGACCGAGCAACGGCGAAAACCAGGGCCCGGCAAACGAAGCTTGCCGGGTGGGAGGGTCGAAGGATCCCTGCATTTTTCTCCTCGTGATTTCCCAAGAGGAAGACGCCCGGCGGAGCATTCGCGCCTCCCGCGCTCGAGATGACGTGGTTGGCTAGATGTGAAGTTTCAATAGGTTGTCCATTCGATCTGAACGCGAGAAGCTGGTTTTG
>DATAWF010000212.1:0-2778 GCA_036267335.1 Acidobacteriaceae bacterium | reverse complement strand
CTTGCCAACGCAGATGGTCAAAACATCGCGTGGAATCCGAAAATACTCGACGGACCGTGCCAGCGCAAACGAGTTGGGAGGCACAATCACCGAGGGCGCCTGGACGGAGACAAACGACCGCTCATCGAAGGCCTTCGGGTCGATGATAGCGCTATTGACGTTGGTGAAAATCTTGAACTCGTCGGAGACTCGAAGGTCATATCCATAAGACGAAAGACCGTACGAGATGACACCGGCGGCCACCTGCTTCTCGCTGAAGGGCTCAATCATGCGGTGATGTACAGCCTGGTCCCTGATCCAGCGATCACTTTGAATTGACATGGGTCTCCTGCGCGGCGGAAGGTTTTTCTCCACCGGAAAATCGCCGCGATTGTTCCAACTGGCTGATTCATCTTACGAAAGCCTCCCGCAATTGACAACGGCCAGCCGTCGCACTTGGATCGGCCGCAGTCAAAGACACGCATTGGGCATGGTCTATGAGCCGGCAAGCCGCGCAGCCGTTGGCTCCGTGGTCCCTCTTCCACTCGCCCGTCATTGGCCGCTTCCGGAGCCTTCGCGCCGCCTCACGCCTTGCCGCAAAATCCCACGCCGCCGCGAGGCTGTTTCCTAATCGCCGCAAAATCTGTAATATGAGCGGTGTGGGAGTTACGAATTCGCGCCAATGAGGAGACTCCATTGATCAAACAGGACATCGTTCATCAAGTGATCGAGCGTACCGGACTGCCGCGCACCAAGGCAGAGGCCGCCGTCGATACGGTCTTCGAAGGTCTCAAACAGGCCCTGGCTGCCGGCGAGCGCATTGAATTGCGCGGATTCGGCGTTTTCAGCGTCCGCGCGCGTAAAACCGGCATCGGCCGTAATCCCCGCACCGGCACTGAGGTGAGCATCGCCCCCGGCAAGGCCGTTCGCTTCAAGCCCGGTAAGGAACTGCACTCGCTCGAACCGGGCAGCTAGGCGCTCCCGGGCAGGCAAACCCTCTTTGCCGTCGCGGGTTGAAACGAGCCCCCTTCGCGGCGAGAAGCGTCGGGCATGCCCTTACAGGCTGCGGAAAAACTCACAGTGGACGGTATTTTGTACCAGGGCATGTTTTGTAACAGGGCACGTTTTGTAACAGGGCACGACTTCAGTCGTGCCGAAAACGGCCGCAATGAAAGGCCGGGCTTTAGCCCCTGTCCTCCGCGCGCACATTCGGCTCGCCACAACTTTAGTCGCTCACCTACACGGGGCAGCCAATCCCGGCTGCCACAGATATTCCTTGAACCAGCAAGAGAGCACGAGGGCCATTGCGTTCATCGCTTCGAGAATATGGCCTTCCCGCGCTGCTGCTGGCCGCGAGCGCCATCACCACCACGGCCAACGGCGCGCGCTTCATGCAGAATTTTCTCGAAGGCCTGCCCGCCGGCGTCCGCGATGGCGACCTGTGGCCCTGGGGATGGCTCGCCGATCATCCGCATCTCTTTGCATCGGGCTTCGCGTTTTCCTTCACGCTGCTGGGCATTCTGCTCATTCATGAGTTCGGCCACTACCTCGCCTGCCGCGCCCACCGGATCAAAGCCACCCTCCCCTGGGTGCTGCCCGCGCCCACTCTCAGCGGCACCGCAGGCGCCGTGATTCAGATCCGCTCCGGCATTCCCAATCGCGATGCGCTCATGGACGTAGGCATCTACGGACCGCTCGCCGGTTATGCCGCTTCGTTACTCGCCCTGACCGGCGGCTTCTTCCTCAGCCGTCCTCGCCATGCAGGCGCGCCGGCGGCCCTTGTCCGCTTCGGCAGCGAACCCCTTACCCTCCGCCTGTTGCATCGTCTGCTCGTCCACTGGGACCCCTCGATCCCTTCCTTCACTTGGGCCTCGCCGCATCCGGTGCTGCTGGCCGGCTGGATCGGCCTTTTCATCACCTCGCTGAATCTTCTTCCCGCGGGGCAACTCGACGGCGGCCATATCCTCTACGCGATCGCGCCGCGCGTGCACAAGGCATTCACCCTGCTTCTGCCCCTCGTGCTCTTCCTCGCCGGCCTGCGCTACTGGGTGGGATGGATTCTCTGGGGCCTGCTTCTGCTGCTTCCCGCCATGCGCCACCCGCGCGTCCCGCCCGGCTCCCAACTCAGCCACAGCCGCATCGTGTTAGCCGTCGCAGGCGCTCTCATCTTCCTGCTCACCTTCACGCCCACCCCGTTTCACGATGCCTCGCTGCTGCACTTGCTGCGCTAACCCGCGAACCCGCGCCAACCCACCCGTTGCGGGAAAATTGCGGCCGTCGGAGCTTACCGCGAGTGTGGCCCAAATGAGCTACAATATCAGTATGGCCACAAATACGGTTGTCCGTTCGAGAATCAGCGTCGAAGTAAAGGAAAAGGCTACCGCTGTGCTCGAAGAGATGGGCCTTACGGTCTCCGATGTGATGCGCATCGTTCTGACGAAGATCGCAAAGGAGAGCGCTCTCCCATTCGACCTGAAGCCCAATAAACTCACGCGAGAGACCATGCGCAAGACCGCCCAGGGCGTGGAAGTTCATCCCGCCAAGAATGCTGCCGACCTCTTCGACAAGCTCGGCATCTGATGCGCTCTCCAAGCTATTCGAGCCAATTCCACCGCGACGTGAAGCGGCTTAAGAAGAGAGGCAAAGACCTCGAAAAGCTGAAAAAGCTAATTGAGCTTCTGCTCACGGGCGAGCCGCTGCCTCTCCTCTACAAAGACCATTCGCTCAAACTCAATTGGGCCGGATACAGAGATGCGCACGTCGAACCGGATTGGGTGTTGATCTACTCCGCGACCGACA
>DATAWF010000211.1:0-14177 GCA_036267335.1 Acidobacteriaceae bacterium | reverse complement strand
CCTATTTCTTGCATCAACAAAATATCGCCCGTATCCAGACCTTCGTCGATGAGCATCGTCGTCGCGCCGGTAACTGTTTCGCCGTTGGCCACCGCCCACTGGATAGGCGCCGCTCCGCGATACTTCGGCAACAGCGACGCGTGCAGATTGAGATTGCCGCGCGGGGGAAGATCCAGCATCCATTTGGGCACAATGCGGCCGTAGGCAACCACCACGATGGCGTCAGGCTGGATGGCGCGAAGCCGCGCTTCGAACTCGACGTTGATCTTGATCTTTTCCGGTTGCGCGACGGGCAGACCCAGTTCTTGCGCCAGCAGCTTGACCGGAGGCGGCGTCAAAGTCTGGCTGCGGCCAATCGGCCGGTCCGGCTGCGTGACGACCAATTCGATGGAATGTCCAGCCCCGGCGAGCTTTCGCAGCGTGGGAACCGCGAAGGCCGGCGTGCCGCAATAGACCAGCCTCATGGGGTTACCATTCGCCGGCGCGCTGCAGTTTGCGGATTCGCCGCAGCACCAGATCGCGCTTCAGCCCACTGATGCGGAAAATGAAAAGCACTCCGTTCAGATGATCGATCTCATGCTGAAAGGCGCGCGCCAGCAGCTCTTCGCCTTCGTACTCGTGCCAATTGCCCTCCACGTCTTGCGCGCGAACCTTGACCTTGGCGGCGCGCGAGACCTTTTCCCGGATGTCGGGCAGGCTCAGGCAGCCCTCTTCGCCCACCTGCTTGCCTTCGCGGAGCACGATTTCAGGATTGATGAGAACGATCTTTTCTTCAGGATTTTTTTGAAAACTCAAGTCCAGCACCGTCACCCTTTTCGGGATGCCGATTTGCGGAGCCGCGAGACCGATTCCATGGGCGTCGTACATCGATTCGAACATGTCGTCCACTAGAGCCTTCAGCTCCTCGTCGAACTGGGCGACGGGTTCGGTTGGCCGTTGCAGAATCGGGTCGGGAAATTTGACGATCGGATGGACCATGGGGCTGTATATCTCATCGGAGAGCCTCTCTCCGGCACTCTCAGAATAGCGGCCCTTCGGCAAAGGGACAAAATTCGCTTTGGGACCGGCGCTCCGGCAAAAGCTCAGAACTGGCGAATCTGATCCAGATAGCCGCGATAGTTTCGGCACAGCTCGCCGGCCGAGTCTCCGCCAAACTTTTCCAGCGCCAGCTTCGCGATCACCAGGGCGACCATGGCCTCGGCGGCAACGCCCGCCGCGGGCACCACGCAAACATCCGACCGCTCATAGGCGGCCTTGGTGGGCTCGCGAGTTGCAAAGGAGACGGAGCCCAGCGGCCGCCGCAGGGTGGAAATGGGCTTAAGATAGCCGCGAACGACAACCTCCTCGCCATTCGAGATACCGCCCTCGATGCCCCCGGCATTGTTCTGTTCACGCGTGAACCGCGTGGGTGCGTTTTCGACCGGTGCATCGCTATAGCCGATCGGATCGTGAACCGCGGAGCCGAAGGATTCCGCCGCAGTCACGCCGCGGCCGATCTCAACCGCTTTGACCGCCTGCAGCGACATCACCGCGCCGGCAAGCTGGCCGTCGAGCCGCTCGTCCCAATTGGCATAGGTCCCAAGCCCTGCCGGAGCGCCGTGGACGACGACTTCAAAAATCCCGCCGATCGAATCCCCGGTGCGCAGCACCTGGTCAACCTCGCCTTTCATGCGGGCCTCGGATTCGGGGTCGACGCAGTTCAGCAGCACCTCATTGCGCGCTTGCAGCGCTTGAATTTCATCCCACGAGGCCTCGCGGCTCAGGGTTGCGTGGCCCACGCGGATCACATGGCTGGCGACCTCGATGCAGAGCAGCTTGAGGAGCAGCTTGGCCAAGGCGCCGGCGGCCACGCGCGCCGTGGACTCGCGCGCAGAAGCGCGCTCCAACACATAGCGTGCGTCGGGAAAGTTGTATTTGAGGGCGCCCGCCAGGTCCGCGTGTCCCGGGCGCGGCGACGCCACCGCCCGATGTTTGGCCGGATCTCCCGGCTCCACAGGCAGCGACTCGGTCCAGTTTTTCCAGTCGTGGTTGGCGATTTCAATCGCCACCGGCGAGCCGATGGTCTTGCCGTGACGGACGCCCGAGAGAATATGCGCCCGGTCCTGTTCGATTCGCATACGGCCGCCGCGGCCATAGCCCTGCTGTCGCCGCCAAAGCTCGCGGTCGATGAAATTCAGATCGATTTCAACCCCGGCCGGCACACCGGAAAGAAGCGCGATCAGGCTCTCGCCGTGGGATTCACCTGCGGTAGAAAAACGTAGCATGAGAAGGTCTGAAACTCGATTGTAGACGATTTTGGCGGCTGCGGCCGCAGCCCGGCTGGCAGCAGAATCCTTGATTTCTGATCGAGATGGTGTATCCCCGGCGGATTTCTCCCTTGGGATGGATGGCGCGCAAAAAAGAAGGGAGGCACATGGCCTCCCTCTTTGTTCACGGCTCCGCGAGCGCTTACGGCAGCGAGTAGACGTACACGATGCCCGCCTTTGCCCCATGGTGCGTCCCGCCCCCAGCAACCACAGCGACATATTGTTTGCCGTCTTTGCCTTTGTAGCTGATGGGGATGGAGTTGATGTCCACACCGAGATCCGCGGTCCAGAGAATTTTGCCGGTGCGGGTATCGAAGGCGCGGAATTTGCCGTCGGTTGATGCGCCGATAAAGACCAAGCCGCCGGCGGTCACGATTCCCCCGCCATTGGTGGTCGGGGTTCCTGTGGGCGGTACACCCAGCTTGTCCAGTTCCTCAAAGGAGCCGAGGGGCACATGCCAGGCAATCTCGCCCGTGTTCACGTTGACCGCGTAGAGCTGCGCCCACGGCGGCTGCTGGCAGGGCCACTGCTTCCTTCCATCCCAGAAGTAGTCGCCCATGCCCGGAGGGGCGTTATCCGGTCCCACGCGCACCCAGTGAGTGGCCGCCGGAGTTCCGGACGCACCCGCCGCGCCACCACCCGCCGCGCCAGCACCACCTGCACGACCACCTCCATATCCACCGCCGCCAGTGCGCTGGACCAGCTTGTTGAAGTTCGCGAGATCCTTGCTGTCAACGATCAGGTAGCCGAGCTTGGGGTCGAACGCTCCGCCGCCCCAGTTCACGCCCCCTGTCCAGCTCGGGAAGATTACGCTCAGCTTCGGTCCATATTGCACAAAGGGACCGCCGGTGATGGCGCCACCCTCCATGGCCAGCAGGTTCTTGCAGTAGGCTTCATGCTCCGGCGTGACGGTTGCGATCTCGTCGGGCGAGAAGGTGTCGCGTGCGATCGGTGGAGGCTTCACCGGCATCGGCTGCGTCGGCCAGTTGGAATCTCCGGGAGCGGCATTGTTATTCGGCGCCGGAACTTCTTTGACCCCGTAGATGGGCTTGCCCGTCACGCGGTTGAAGATGAAGATCAGTCCCTGTTTGGTAATCTGCGCGACGGCAGGAATATTTTTGCCGTTGTGCTTGACCGTCATCAAGATTGGGGCGTCGACGTCGTCGTAGTCCCAATTGTCGTGATGCGTGGTTTGGAAATACCACTTGAGCTTGCCGGTATTGGCGTCCAGGGCCACCAGCGAGGAGCCGTAGAGATTGGACCCTTTGCGGTCGCCGCCATAAAAATCCATGTTCGGCGTGCCGATCGGCACATAGACGATGCCCCGCTGCACGTCGACGGTGGTGAAGCCCCAGGAGTTGGCGCCGTCCCGGTATTCCCACTCTCCATCCTGCCAGACATCATGGTTGGGCTCGCCGGGGCGGGGAATGGTATGGAAGGCCCACACCTGCTTGCCGGTCCGCATGTCCCAGGCCCGAATGTCGTTGTAAATCCCGAAGGTAGGGCCCTCGCCCGGGCTCGATCCGGTGATGACGTAGTTCTTGTAGAAGCTAAGCGGAGAGCTTATCCCAATGCGCGCGTTGGGATACTTTGGAGACATGATCTCGGGAGTCTTGATCGAGACGAACCCGTTGTCACCGAAGCTGGTAACCGGCTTGCCGGTCTTTGCATCCAGAGCCACGATGTAACCGTCGCCGGTGCCATAAACAATTTCCGGCGGAAAACCTTTGGTGCCCGGCCAGTAGCTGATGCCGCGCAGCCCCGCCGAATGCGGACCGCTGTAGGCCCAGATCCTGTTGCCGGTCTCAGCGTCGAGCGCGATGACCTGGCGGTAGCCGGTGGACATGTAAAGCACGCCGTTGACTTCGACAGGAATGGATTCCGTCCCACCTCCGGCGCGCCGCCTTCTTGGCGCCGCCCCACCTGGCCGCTGTCCGGGCCCCGCCTCTGGGCCGGAGGGTGCTTGCCCCGCTGCGGGCCCGCCACCGGCGGACGCCTGGCCGCCCGGCGCAGCATCAGCTCGGGCCGCCGGGGCTTGGTTGGGAGCCACGGGGGTTTCCCCCACGCCCGAATGGTTCGGGATCGGCGCTCCGGGAAAAGACACGGGTGGCTGTTCCGACTCGGGAATCTCCGTGTCGAACTTCCAGGCCAGCTTGAGTTGCGTCACGTTTCCGGCATTGATCTGGTTCAACGGGGAGTAACGCTCCGCACCAGGGTCATGACCAAAACTTGGCCAATCCGTCGGATCATTTTGAGCATTTGCTTTCAGGAGGAAAACCAGGCTGCAGCACAGGAGGCTGCTTGTCCAAAATCGATATCTCATTCTTTATCCGTTCTTTCGATTGTTACAAAGATTTCCCGCAGGAAAAATCCAAGGCCCCAAGTGTACGTCTTCAACAGCTCCGATGGCTGGCGGAGCTGCCGCGATGGGCGGCCTCGCTCAACCCACCAAGATGTTCCAAACTGGCAAAAGGAACAGATCGGCTCACGGCCGGGATCTCTTGTCAGTCATGAAAAATACCACCTTGGTTGACGAGCCTGTCAAGAACCGGCAGTCCCGCAAGTGCTTTCCCGCTGGCGTGCGGAAAAGCGGAACAACATTCCACCGGCAAAGCAGACCACAACCCACGCAACGCGTCGCTCCAGCGGCAAGCTGTCGCCGGCCCCGCGCCGCTACGGCAGATTTCCTGTAGGTGTGTCCCAAAGCAACGGCGGCAAACGGGGCTTTTTAGAGCATGTTTCATAGATGGGCCCGCTCCATGCGGACACAGCACGAGCCCCGCTTTGGCGGCGGGTCTCGTCCGTGGTTACCACAATCGCCAGCTATTGATGAAACACGCTCTACCGAGAAAAGCCGCGCCTCGCGAATCTTGGCGCCATATAGCAACAGGGAATCTGCCTTCGAGCATCCTCCTGACGAAGATGGAGCGGAGAACAAAGCCGGACGCAGACTTTCCATCGAACCGGGGTCCCCAGCAAGCTAGCTTGCTGGGGTGGAAAGAATGGCTGCACAAAACAGCCCATCCCCACTCCACGGTGTCAGGAGAAATGCGCTACCATGCTGACGGTCTTGTCGATCGAAAAGTCTCTACCGTGAATGCTCTGCGAGAGATAACGGTAACCGCCAACCAATCCATGGAGTTCCGATGAAGAAAATCATGCTGTTGCTGTGCGGCCTTTCGGCCGCAATGGCCTGGGGAGCCTGGGCCGCTGCCCCTGCGCCGCAGGTTTCCTCTTCCGCGATATCGGCGATTCCTCCAGGTCCTCTCACCCGGCTTACTCCCGCAGAGCTGAAAGCATTCAGGGCGTTCGACCCGATCGACGCCCATACCCATGTCTACCGCCACGATCCGGCCTTCACCGGGCTTTTGCAGCAGATGAACCTGCATATCGTCGATATCGTCGTGCCCGACCCGGCCGATACCGCTTCTCATCGCACCCTGGCCCAGCTGCGGGACCAGGCTTGGCAGGCCATGGCTGCAACCCAGGGACGCGGCCGGTTGTCGACGGCCTACGACCCCTTCGATTGGAGTTCGCCCGGCTTTCCCACGGATGCGATCGAGCGGCTCAATCAGGATTTCGCCCACGGAGCCGTGGCGTCGACCATGTGGAACAACCCGGGAATGAGCATCAAGGATGGAGGCGTTCCGGTGCTCCCCGACAATAACCGCCTGGAACCGATTTACAAAGACGCTGCCGCCCGGCACAAAACGCTCATTGCCCACCTGACGGCTGCCGACGAGGGTTGGGAAGCAGAGGACCGCAGCGCCTTGGGGGAGGGTCCCGAGCCGGCCCCGCATTCGGGAGATCTCGCTGCGCCGCCGCTCTTGCGTGCTCGCGACCGGATAGTCCAGATGAATCCAAATCTCCGCGTCATCGCGGTCCACCTGAGCAGTGTGAAAGAGGGATTGGATCAGATCGGACGCCGGCTGGACCTCTATCCAAACCTCGCGATCGATACCTCGCTTGAAGTGGACCCTCTGATGATGTTGCCCCGGGCTCAGGTCAGGGCCTTCTTTTTGAAGTATCAGGACCGGATCCTTTACGGCACCGACAACAGCTTCCGCCAGCTTGACGATGCGAAGACGATCGTCGCCGTTTGGCAGAATCGCTACGCGGTCGACTGGCGCTATTTCTCGAGCGGCAGCTCTTTCGAATATCGCGGCCATCAGGTGCAGGGGCTCGGGTTGCCGCCGGCCGTTCTTCGCAAGCTTTATCACGACAACGCGGTGCACTGGATTCCGGGCGCCGGGCGCTAAAGCATTTTTCGGAAGCGGTGTAGACCGAAGCCACTGGTCCTAAGTGGATTTTTCTTCAAGAAAAATCCACCCAATGGGACCTCAAAGGTTCACAGTATTCCCGAAAATGCCTTAGCAAAGCTCTGAAGAAGTCGCCGTTTTGAAAGGACACGGCTGGTAGGGCACAGCTTTAGCTGTGCCATTGAAGAGGCCTAGGAATGGGGCTTTACAGGCTGCGGAAAAACTCCAGGAGTATTGAGTTAGGTATCAGGGCACGACTTCAGTCGTGCCGTAAAAGGAGCAAAATCAATGCGGGCTTCAGCCCCTGAGGCATGCTTTTCGACAATTGCGCCACCTGTGTTGAGTTTTTCCGCAGCCTCTTTAGCCCCTGAAGGAACGGGTTCAAGAAGTTCACGCACTTATTCAGAGCCTCCTGAATGCGCTCACGGCAGACTGCTACAACGCGAGAATGTCCAAGCCGGGAATCAGTTTGAAATGTCGTTGGTTTACGGTCAGAACGGAGAAATTGAGTGACAGTGCCGTCGCCCCTATGAGCAGGTCAGAGAGGGGAATCGTCACTCCCTTGGCTTGTTATTCGCCATCGATCTTTCCGGCCAGAATCGCAGTCTCTTTCGCATAGGGATAGACCGTCACGTCTTCGAGCAATTCTTCCAAAAAGCTCTCGCGGCGCTGCCGTATCTCCGGGGTTTGTGCGCGATATATCCCATGGATGAGTTCTGTTAGTCCGGCAGAAGAGAGGGCTGCATCGTCGTCCCCGGCAATTTGAACCACATACTCCAGCAGTTTTTCTACAGTATCTCCTCGCCGCTCGGCGGCGATTACGATGCTGGAATCCAAAATCGATCCCACGGCTTTGCGAGCGGTTCCGGGTGGCTGTTGATCACCGCTTCAAGATCGCGCTCAAAATCGCCGTCGAGTGTGGCGCGGGAAGCGTGCTTTTTCGCCAGCCGCAGCGATTCTGAGAGCAAACGAACATGCTCCGCCACGATGGGTTGCAGCACGGCTATAGGAGAGGAATCGTCCTCAATGACAATCTTCTCTCCCGCTCGCACGCGCGCCATCAGAGCCGTGAAATTACGCGCTGCCTCCGTTGCCGAGATGTGAAGAACCGCCATGCGACGATCATATCTCTGCCAACAATCGGTGGGGCAGCGGAGCCGCGTTCCTCCCTGGCGCAGCTTTCGGGTACGGATCCCCGGCACAGCCCACGCGGAGAGCCGCCGGGATGCCTCCAGCGATACGCCTTGCGAGATTCCGCGTAATTCGCTGCGAAATTCCTCAGCGAAGCGCGATATAGTTTGGGCTGGCAAATCTCACGGCCTGGCTCGCGGGCGTGGCAAAAAACGATCTATTTTCAAATCTGACGGCGGTGGCCGATCGGGGCAATTCCGGTTCTGCGGATGCCCGGCGCGGCCAGGACGACCAGTTCTATCGTCCCGCCGCGCCGTCGAAGTCCGCTCCGGCCAAAGCGCGCTCCTCCGCTCCCCGCGAAATCGACACCGGACGTAGCCGCCGCGCGTGGCCCGCCGCCGGCGCCGCGGACATTTCCGCGGCCGAAGAAGAAGACCTCGACGGCGAGCCTTTTCTTCGTTCCCGGCGCCGGGTGCCGGTCCGCAGGGGCATTGTTCCCAAGACCCGGACCGGACGCATTCTTTTTGCAACGGTTATTGTTCTCGCTCTTGCGGTCTTGACCGTTCTTGCCCTCTCCGTGCGCGATTTTTTGCGTGACGATCCCCGCTTCCGGATCGACTCGGCTTCTTCCATTCAGATCATGGGCAACAGCCAGCTCACACGGGCGGAGCTGCTCTCGGTCTTTGGCTCCGATATCGGACGAAATATCTTCTTCGTTCCCCTGGGTGAGCGGCGGGCAGAACTTGAAAGGCTCCCTTGGGTCGCCCACGCCAGGGTGATGCGCCTTTTGCCCGACCAGCTCAGGGTTTCGATTGTCGAGCGCGTGCCTGTCGCCTTTCTCCGCGACGGCAACAGCATCAAGCTGGTGGATGCGGCCGGAGTGCCGCTTGAGATGACCCCGGCGATGATGGCTTCTAAACGGTATTCATTCCCCGTCGTCACCGGCATCGCCATGACCGATCCTCCGGCCCTCCGCGCCGCGCGCATGCGGCTCTACGAGCAGTTTATGGGGAGCCTGAGCGCGGCCGGCATCAAGACTTCCTCCCAGCTCAGTGAAGTCGATCTTTCTGATCCCGAGGATCTCCGTGCCGTGATGGCGGCTCAGAATACCAGCCTGCTGGTGCATTTCGGAGAGAGCGACTTTCTGCAACGCTATCAGCGGTACCAGCAACATTTGTCCGAGTGGCAGCGGCAGTATCCTCAGCTCGCTTCCGTTGACCTGCGCTATGACGGCCAGGTCGTGCTGGGCATGGCGGCCGAGGAGTCTTCCGCGGATGCGGCCAAAGCCAGAGCGGCGCTCCGCGATTCCGCGGCCGCGCCCCTCGTGGAGCACCAGGCCGTCTCCGCTGCTCCGGAGCCCAAAAAGGCGGCAGCCCGTGCTCCGGCCCATCCGCCCGTTCGGCCTGCGCAGCACGCGGTGGCACATGCCGGCGCCCGGACCAGGACTTCAAAGACCTCGCCTAGGCCGTCGCGGAAGACCCCGGGCAAGACTCCGGCAAAGATCGCTGCCAAGCATTCCACCAAGGCTCCGGGGAAGAGCCCTGCAAAAAGCCGCCCCGCCAAGTCCGCGGCACATCCGGACCCGATGCGGACGGTAAGGAGCCAGGGATGAGTCCAGGAATGAGCCAGGACAGCGCCGACCTGATCACCGTGCTCGACGCCGGCAGCGCGAAGACCAGGGTCTTCGTGGCCGAGATTCACGAAGGCGCGCTGCGCTATCGCGCGCACGGGATCGCCGATTCGGCCGGCATGCGCAAAGGTCTGATCAGCGATCTCCGCCTGGCGGCCCGGGCCGTCAATGAAGCTGCCATGGAGGCTGAGAGAATGGCCAACGCGGTCCTCGCCAATTGCGTGGTCGGCGTGGGCGGTCCGCATGTGCGCGGGGTGAATAGCCAAGGCGGAATCAGTCTTGGCGGCCGCCTGCGCGAAATCACGCGCGAGGATGTCCGCGCCGCGGTCGATCGCGCCCGTTCCGTTTCGCTTCCCTCCGACAGAGAAGTGGTGCACCTGCTGCCGCAGCAATTCATTCTGGACGAACAGCCCGGCATTCACGACCCCGTGGGCATGATCGGGAATCGCTTGGAAGTCAACCTCCACATCGCCACCTGCTCGGCCAGCGTAGCGCAGAGCGTGATTACCTGCGCCAACAAAGCGGGTCTCGAAACCCTGGACACCGTTTTTGAGGCGATCGCCGCTGCCGAGGCCACCGTCTCTGCGGACGAGCGCGAGCTCGGAGCTTGCCTGGTCGACGTCGGCGCAGGCTCAACCGAGCTGGTCGTCTTCTTTGAGGGCGCTGTGGCCCATACCGCGTCGCTCCCTATCGGAGGCGACCATTTCACCAACGACCTTGCCGTCGGCCTGCACGTTCCGGTGGACGAAGCGGAATATCTCAAGGTGAATTACGGCAACTGCGTTGTCACCGCCGTTCCCTCCTCGAGCGAGGTCGAGCTCGCCGCGAGCGAAGGCCGTCCGCCGCGTGCGGTGCCGGCCCGGCTGCTCAGCGAGATCCTCGAGCCCCGGGCTCGCGAGCTCTTGCAAATGCTGCGCGAGAACCTTCGCCAGGGCGGAGTGCTTGAGGCTCTGGGGGCGGGCTGCGTGCTCACCGGCGGCGGAGCGCGCCTGGCAGGATTGCTGGAAGTGGCGGAGAGCCTGCTGCGCGTTCCGGCGCGTCTTGGCTATCCGGTGCCGCTTTCCCGCATGCCCGATGAGCTCATTCAGCCGGAGTTCGCCGCCGCTATCGGCATGCTGCTGTACAGCCATCGGACCCGCGTGCTCCGCGCGGCGGAAGATCAGAGCCTGCGCGCGAAATTGCGCGCAATTTTTGCCGGAAGTATTTAGGGCCTGTTAACACGATTAGGGCGACCGCGAACAGGTAGTATTTCTGTAGGGAAAATGGAGTGAGACCGTGAGCGATAACGAGGAGATCCGCATTCAGTACAACGACGAAGCGCCGCATGGAGCCAGAATCAAGGTCATCGGCGTAGGGGGCGGCGGCGGCAACGCCGTCAACCGCATGATCGCCGCCAAGGTCGAGGGCGTCGAGTTTATCGTCGCCAACACCGATGCTCAGGCCCTCCAGCTCAGTCAGGCTCCGGTCAAGCTGCAGTTGGGCGTCAAGCTGACCAACGGGCTCGGCGCGGGCGCAAACCCCGACGTCGGCCGCCGCGCCGCGCTTGAGGATTCGGAAAAGATCATCGAGGCCCTCGAAGGCACCGACATGGTCTTCGTGACCGCGGGCCTCGGCGGAGGCACCGGCACCGGTGCGGCTCCGGTCATCGCTTCGCTGGCCAGCGAGATGGGCGCCCTCACCGTCGCCGTCGTCACTCGCCCTTTCGGATTTGAAGGCAAGCGCCGCATGCAACAGGCAGAGCGCGGCATGGACGAGCTCCTCGAGGCCGTGGACACGATGATCGTGATTCCCAACGAGAAGCTTCTCGCCGTCGCGCGGGACGCTGGCTTCTTCGAGTCCTTCCGCATCGCCGACGATGTTCTTCGCCAGGGTGTGCAGGGCATCTCCGACATCATCACCATTCCCGGAATCATCAACCGCGATTTTGCCGACGTGAAGACCACGATGTCGGGAATGGGCTATGCGGTGATGGGTACCGCCGTGCGGAGCGGCGAGAACAGAGCGATCGCCGCGGCCCAGGCCGCGATGGCCTCACCGCTGCTCGAAGCCGGCGCCATCGATGGCGCGCGTGGAATTTTGATCAACATCAGCGGCTCCAGCTCGCTCAAATTGAGCGAGGTCAATGAAGCCTCCACCCTGATTCAAAGCGCCGCTCACGAGGATGCCAACATCATCTTCGGTGCCGTTCTCGATGAGACGATGGGCAATGAGGTGAAGATCACCGTGATTGCGACCGGCTTTCGTCAGGAAACGCGTTCCGGAGCCCAGGTGGCGGAGCAGGGCGCCGTTCCCCGCGTGCGCGTGGAGCGCCAGCCCGCCGTTCCCAGGTTTGCCAGCGAAGATGAAGATGAGGATTCAGGCCCGGCGGTTCACTCGAACTCGCAATGGGAGCAGCATGAGCACTCCTCCTCCATTCTCCCCGAACCCGTGCTTTCTATCTCTGCGCCGGAGCCTGCGCCCGCGCCGGTTGTCTATGAGGCGCAACGTTCCGCTCCGGCTTCTCCTCCGGCTCCCGGCATTGTGATTGGCTCCGCGGTCTTCGACGAGCCGTTTGAAGAAGAGTACGCGCGTATCGTACCGAATCCCGAACCCCGGGCTGCCCAGGCCGGCTCCGGAACTGTGGAAGACGACTCGCAGCATGACCATCTCGATATCCCTGCGTTCCTGCGCCATGGAAATCGCTAGGAGCATTTTCGGAAATGGTGTAGACCGAAGCCGCAGGCCCGGAGTGGATTTTTCCTCAAGAAAAATCCACCTATTGGGCCCTCAAAAGTTCACAGTATTTCCGAAAATACCTTTAGGAAAGCTCTGAAGAAGTCGCGGTTTTGAAAGGACACGGCTGGTAGGAGCACAGCTTTAGCTGTGCCATTGAAGAGGCCTAGGAATGGGGCTTTTAGCCCCTGAGGGAACGGGTTCAAGAGGTTCACGCACTTATTCAGAGACTCCTTAGAGCA
The DNA here is from genome assembly GCA_036267335.1 of Acidobacteriaceae bacterium. GTDB lineage: Bacteria > Acidobacteriota > Terriglobia > Terriglobales > Acidobacteriaceae > PALSA-350. The sequence continues at coordinate 1,897 of DATAWF010000211.1, read as the reverse complement.
TTTCTCCTGATGGTGTAGAGCAGAGAACGAGGCCCAAGGCATTTCTCCTGATTTTGTGGAGTAGAGTGCAGATCTCAACCCGGCCATTCCATCAAACCGGGGTCCGCAAGCTAGCTTGCTGGGGTGGAAACGATGGCTGCAAGCCACTCCATCGTTTCAGCAGAAAATGCTTTAAGTGATTGATGACCCGTTCGTTGTAGCGAACCTGTTACCCTAACGAGGTTACGATAGTCCTTCCAAAGAAGTACGGACAGGGCGAAATCCTTCATAGAAGATTGGGAAATCATTAGGTTCCTGCCTCAAACTTTGAGTGAATGAGGATTGAGGCAGCGCTTCCAGGTCGAGAGCCAGCCTGGAAACTTCTTCGTAATCGCCCATCCGTGGGATTGCCGGGTGGAATTGCGAAGAGGCGGCCAACAAATTTTGGGCAATGTAAGTCAGGGCTAATTCCGGTAGTTCTCCACCCGGCAGCGGGTTGGAGGGGCCGATTCGAGGTGAGATCCCGGTGGTGAAACACTCCTTTCGATTCACTTTTTCTTTTCTGCTTGTCTTTGCCTTGGGCTCTCTGGTGTGTGGAGCGGTCTCTTGGGCGAGCACCACACAGCCCACCCAGCCGGTACGCCATACGCATAGTTCCCATGTACAAGAGAGTGCCCGGGCTCGCGGCCACCTGGCGCGGTTGCGGCACAGTGTCCCGGTCACCAGGCGGCATCGTACGATTGCGGCTCATACCAGGGTTGCTGTCTACCGGACACGCAGACATCGCTACGTTGAGCGCTTCACCGCGAGTTCCTACACCACTTCCGACATCTTTACCGGCGATGTGACTGCCGGCGAAGATCCGGTAGTCCGCCAAGCTGCAATCGACGCGCTCGGCAACATGAATGGGACGGTGGTTGCGATCGATCCCAGCAATGGCCGCATCCTGGCCATGGTCAACCAGAAACTGGCGCTTTCGAGCGGCGCCGAGCCCTGTTCTACGATCAAAATCTCAGTCGCGCTGGCCGCACTCGAGGAGGGGATCGTCACCAAGGATACGCAAGTCGCCCTCGGCCGCCGCTTTCACATGGATATGACTGAGGCCCTTGCGCACTCCAACAATCTTTACTTCGAAACCTTGGGCCGCGAGCTCGGTTTCGATCGTGTGCGCCATTACGCTACGCAATTCGGCTTGGGTGAGCTCGCAGGTTGGAATATCCCCGGCGAGCAGCTGGGCACATATCCCGATGAGGCGATCCCCGCCAGCCAGGGCGGCGTAGGCCGCATGTGCTCTTTTGGCCAGGGAGTCCAGATGACTCCGCTGCAGTTGGGCGCGTTGGTTGCGGCGGTCGCGAATGGCGGCACGCTCTACTACCTCCAGCACCCCACCTCTCCGGAAGAGGTGACGAGCTTCCAGCCCCATGTGAAGCGTCAGTTGAATATCGCCAACCTGATCCCGGATATCACCATGGGAATGGAAGGAGCGGTCGATTACGGCACTGCCCGCCTGCTTCACAGCAATTTCAATGAGCTGCCGATTCTTGGCAAAACAGGCACGTGCTCCGACAATGGCACGCGCTATGGATGGTTTGCCTCCTTCGCCGATACCTCGTATGGCAGAATCGTCACCGTGTTTTTCCTGGAAGGCGGCCGTCCGACCTTCGGCCCCAAAGCTGCCGAGCTGACCGGCGTTTTCTACCACGATTTATGGCAGCATAGCTACTTCGACCAGAAGGTTCCCACTGAGTCTGCGACTGCCACTCCCGTCGCCACTCCTGTTGCCGACTCCCTCGCTCAGTAACGAAATACCGCGAACTCCGAAGGCCGCTGGGGAGAGAAATCCCGGCGGCCTTTTTCCTTGGACCGCCGTTAAATTTTCACGAAGATTGGCAGCGACTTCCTCCGGCATGGAATCATG
>DATAWF010000210.1:0-13214 GCA_036267335.1 Acidobacteriaceae bacterium | reverse complement strand
ATCATGCTGCAAATAGTTATAATAACGCGATTCATTTTTTATTTCCTATAGCATCTGGCCTGTGTCTTTACTTTCTTTTCCGCTTTATTCCGTTTCGCGATTCTTGGAAGCTGTTATTTCGCGCTGCCGCCACAATCGGCCTGTGCATCGCTAGTCTCGATGTTGTCATTCTCTATCATGAAGCGGCAGTGCTCCGGATATTTCCCAATGCATCGCTGGTGGCAATGCGTTTGATGTTGCCGATCCTCGGGAACGCGCCGAAGAATGACAATCTGATGGTGCTGTTGCTTCTGCTGCCGATATCTGCCGCTGCATGGATCAATGACACGGAAGAACGCAGTCTATTTCAATGGCTCGGATTGCTTTCTACGGCGAGTGTGCTTTCGGTGTTGCTGCTGGGCTTCAGCCGCGGGGTCTACTTGGCGCTTGGCGTATTTGTGCTGCTTTTTGCGGCAACCCTATGGCGCGGTACATTTGGTCCTCGCAAGCCGCTTGTCCTCATGGGATTTCTTTTGCTGTCGATTGCGGCGTTGCCAATTCCGGCACTTGGTCCATCGAGGCTATTTTCCCGGCCAGCGTCGTCCCAGATCTCGGAGAATCGGAGCGTCAGCGGTCGTTTTCTGGTGTGGCGTAAGCGTCTCCCACTCATAGAAGAGCACTGGCTGCTTGGCCTCGGCACCGGCTCGGATGGCATGGTAAGCCTGGCGACGATTGCCCAAGGGCGTGAGGTCCCATTCACAGCGGCATCCTACAGCCTGCCCCTTGAGCTATTGCAGACAGGCGGTGTGTTGGGCCTTGCTGTTTTCAGCATGTTTCTCCTGAACGTCTTTGGCGTTGGCCTGCGAGCCTTCAAGTTTCAAAATCTCCCTCAGCGGCTGAAGCCGCATGGTTCTGCTCTCACTTCTGGCGCGGCTGAAGCCATGCCCCTCCAAATTCCAAACCTCAGTCAGAGCGACGGGCCTTCGTGGGAGCAACGGAGTGTTGCAATCCTTACCATCGGTCTGCTCGCGGGGTGTGTGAGGGAATTAACCTACACCTCCGTGACCACAAATCCTGTCTGTATCTTCCTCTTTCTTGGAATTTGTGGAGCGATCGTTGCTTTGCAAACCCCGAAGCCAATGACTCTGCCTCAACTCCACCGCAAACACTGGGTTCCCAGGACCCGGGATTTGGCAGTCGTCGCCGCTGTCATGGCCTGTGGGGCGGGTGTCTTGGGTCTGTCGCTCCAAAGAGCAGAGGCTGAATATGCCGCTGGCTGCCAGGCGCTTGCCATGGGAGACGATTCCTCTGCATTGGCCGCATTCAACCAGGCGCGCTCCCGTTGGAGAAGTCCCATATTTGACGCCGGTGCTGGCCTTGCTTACGCCAGTATCGCGCTGGGCGAAGCTTCTTCCGCGGCCCTGTCTTCTCCTTTGCCGCCGGCCTCTCCAAATACGCTAGCCGCGCTAGGCCCGGCCAAGAAGGCATTTGCCGCCGCCGTGAGCCGGTCTCCTAACGACGCCACATTCTGGTGCAATCTTGGGTGGGTAAATGCATTTCTCCAAGACCATGAAGGAACGGAGATAGCCTTTCGCCAAGCGATCAAAGTGGACCCTTACGATTTTCCCAGCCTGGTTAGCATAGGGCTTTTCGAGGAAAGGGAGAATCGTACGTCCAGTGCGGCAGATTTTTACGCGCGCGCCATCGCGATATCTCCTCGTATCCTTCGATCGGAGTTCTGGGCACAATTCAAAAGTCGCAACGGGCTGCTGGGAGAGTCCATCGTCAGGCATAGCATGCAATTGCTTCTAAAGAATCCGGAGTCACCGATTCGAGCTGCCCGGTTGGGAGTGATCTATGCTTATCTTGGCAATGAAAGTGCCGCCCGGGAACAATACGCTCACGCAACATTGTCCCTTCCGGATCTATCCTATGCTTGGTCCAATCTCGGATACGTGATGTCATCCTCTGTTGGACAATCTGCACGTCGGGATTACCTGCGCCGGGCTCTATTGCTTGATCCATCGAACGTTGATGCTGCGACGCAAATGGCTCAGGTCAGTTTCGAAAACGGGGATATGGCTACAGCCGAACAATTCTATGGGCGGGCTTTGGCGACACCGGAACATTCACCCCATGTCGAACGTGTCAGCCGGGTGTATGGCCTTCCGATATCGGCGCTCGATGATCTCATGCCGCCAGGTTTCCTCTCGTTCATCACTCCTCGTCCGGATTTCGTCAAAATCTGTGGCTCCGATTGGAACGATATGTTGTCAGAATTGACTTTCGTCAATCCTTTTCTTCGGAAGAGGATTGACGAACAAAACGAGTACTGCGATCGGTAATGGGCGGAAAAACCGGGAATTTAAGCAATAGACGACTCGACCTTAAGCCCTGATCTGGAATTTATTTGACGGACGGAACATGAGTTGAGTGGCTCACCGGTTTGATCTCGAAAATTGCCGGCCATTGTTTTCCGGTGACGAAGAGCCGCTTCTGCCGCGCATCATATGCGATGCCGTTCAAGACGGCTTCGCCATTTACCCGCTGAGCATCAGGCAACAGACCGGTGAGGTCGATCCATCCGATTACGTGTCCGTCACGCGGCGAAATGCGCACGATACGGTCTGAATGCCATATGTTCGCTAAGATCTCGCCGTCGACATACTCAAGCTCGTTGAGTTGATCAATCTGTCGAGTTCCGTCCATTGCGACGACGTGCCGAGTTTCTTTGAATGTGTTGGGATCGCGAAAACGCAGAGTTGCGCTCCCGTCGCTGGTGATAATTTCCGTCGCTGTGCTCGTCATTCCCCAGCCTTCTCCATCATAAGCAAATTGCTTGACAAGATGAAGGTCGAAGCGGTTGTAAACAAAGCAGATGTGTGCTTGCCATGTCAACTGATAGATATACGGACCCCACGCCGCAATTCCCTCGCCAAAATATTGGCGCAGAAGATTGCGCCGCTGGAGGATCCTGCCTGTTTTAGGCTGAACGACCAACAACGCGGAATGACCCTCAAGTCCCGTGCTCTCATAGAGAAGGCCGTTAAGATAAAAAAGCCCTTCCGTAAAGCTGGTTGTGGAATGGGGATACGTCGCCACAACCCGGAAACTGCTGACCGGCGCACCCAGACAAGAGGCACAAACAAAGACAGCAGCAATCGCAAATCCAAGAAGGCAACCTGTCCGCCCAAAACTGAGAACCACTCCCAGCTTCGACGATTGGATTCTGTCCACGAGATTCGCTTTTACGTTTTTCAGCTCGACAGCGAAAAGGGTGCCCTAGGCGCAGCGCGCCACATCGAGCTCGGAATCGATGCTATCGAGCGACGGCACAGGCCGCACCCGATCCGCGCTCAGCGTACCCAGGATTTGCGCCACATTCAGCAATGACCGGCCGCCGCAAATTGGGCATCCATCATGGAAGGAGACGGTGATGCACTCGCAATCCACACACAACACAGCGCAGGAAACAGGAAGACTAGGAACGAAAGCCTGATGAGCGCCCTCTCCCAGTTGAAGTGCTTTTACAATACTCATGGCTTCGAACTCCTCTTCGATGCTTCGCCCGTCCAAATTGCAAACGATTCGCCGGGGGTCCTGCTATTAGGATGACAGAGATCTGCCCAGCCGTTGTTCGAAAAAGAGTAACGAACTCGGTCCCAGCTCCCAGAGTCTCTTTCGCATGACTTCTTTCACCCTGCAGAAAGAAAGGAGCCTAGCCGGCAAACTGCCGGCACTCACGGTGAAGGTACCATCCCGCCGGTGTGGAAAAACCAAAGAAAACGAATAAGAAGCGCCGGAAACGGAAACTATTGAGGGCAAAAACGAATCTACTGGTTTATGTCGAGCACACATGAGAAGGGCAGCGGGACCTTGACCATCGGCGGCGACCTCGCCGTTCATCGCCTCGGATACGGCGCTATGCGCCTCACGGGAAAGGGCATTTGGGGAGAACCAAAAGATCCGGAAGAAGCGCGCAAGGTTCTGCGGCGAGCGGTGGAGCTGGGCGTCAACTTTATCGACACCGCCGATTCCTACGGACCGGAAGTCAGCGAGCGCCTCATCGCGGAAGCCCTTTATCCCTACCCGAAGCATCTGGTTCTGGCCACCAAGGGAGGCCTCACTCGCTCCGGGCCGGACAAGTGGCACCCTGTGGGCCGACCAGAATACCTCACGCAGTGCGTGGAGATGAGCCTGCGCAGGCTCAAGCTGGAGCGCATCGATCTTTACCAATTGCACCGCATCGATCCGAAGGTTCCTGTGGCTGAAAGCCTGGGCGCGCTGAAAGATCTGCAACAGGCTGGAAAGATACGTCATATCGGGCTGTCGGAAGTATCGCCCGCCGAGATCGAAGAAGCAACAAAGACAGTGCCGATTGTCAGCGCCCAGAACCAATACAACCTCTCCGACCGGCACAACGAAAAAACTCTCGAGTATTGCGAACGTGAAAAGCTGGCCTTCATTCCCTGGTTCCCGATGGCCGCAGGCAGGCTCGCCCGCGCCGGCGGGCCGCTCGACCGGACCGCCACTCGCCACAAAGTGACGGTCGCGCAGCTTGCGATTGCGTGGCTGCTCTATCATTCGCCGGCAATGCTGCCTATTCCCGGCACCTCGTCTGTCAAGCATGTGGAGGAGAATGTAGCGGCGGGGCAGATCCATCTCTCCAACGAAGAGTGGAAAGCGATCGAGCAGGATGCCATAGAAGCTGCGGCCTGAGAAGCGAGAAACCTGCAAGCCGGCGAGTCAGCGCCTTTTCAGGCTGCTGAAAGCGCGATCGAGGCGCGAAGAACAAACGGGAGGGATTCTCCGTCCCTGGACGCAACCGCAGCCTAGGAACTGCTTTTGAACCCGTCGCGGAAACGGTTGGCTCGATCGAACTCTTCACGCAACTCCGCGGTTTTGAGATTCTCGCGTAGAAAAGCCAGTTCCTGCTCAAGCGCAAGCAAGGCCTGCGCAATCTCCCCGGCATTGGTGTGCGCGATATCGCGCCACATGGAGTAAGGGCTGGCGCCGAGCCGAGTCATCTCGCGCAGCGCGCGGCCGCCAAGAGCGCGCGGCTCGCCGGAGCCCGAAAATTTCTCTGCGAGCAGCGCGCTCAGCGCCGTCGAAAGCATCTGCGGCAAGTGACTGAGCCAAGCACAAACCTCATCGTGCCGGGCGGCTTCCATCTCAATCGTGCGGCAGCCGAAGCGCTCCACCCAGGCGCGCCACTCGCTTGCGAGCGGATGCTCGGGAAACGCGGTGAAGAGCCAAACGGCGTTCGAGAAAAGCTCCTCTTCCGCATTCGCCGCTCCGCTTACCTCTTTGCCGGCCATCGGGTGCCCAGGAAGAAATCCTGCTTGGCCCTGACCACCGAAGAGAGTGCGCGCCCTCTCGACGATGGCCAGCTTCACGCTGCCGACATCGGTCACCAGTTGCCCGGGTGAGAGGCGCGGAGCCAATTGGTCCATCCAGTCCAAAATTGACAGGACCGGCCCGCTAAGCAGGACGAGGTCGCTCCGCAGCGCATCCGCGATGGGATCGCCAGCGACAGTGGAGATGGCGCCGCGTGCGTGGGCGGCTTCGCTCTGCCGCGGATCGCGGTCCCAACCGGCAATCTCGCCAGGGAAGCCGCGGGCGCGCAGAGCAAGCCCCACGGATGCGCCGATGAGCCCGGTCCCGAGAATCGTAATGCGGTGAATGGGCATGGCCTGGCTTTCGTAAAAACCGTTCTGCAAGCTCGGGGTCGCGGAAGCCCACCCTCCAAGCCCTGGGGGAGGCGGAGAGAGGGCAAAGGCATTTTCGGAAATACTGTGAACCTTTGAGGTCCGATCAAGTGGGATTTTCCTTGAGGAAAAATCCACTTAGGACCGGTGGCTTCGGTCCATACCATTTCCAAAAATGCTATAGCGATCCGCTACTCGATTCTCCGTTCGACCGCCGCTGCCAGCACTCGCAAGTCACCCATGAGCTTCGAGAACTGCTCGGGGAAGAGCGACTGCGCGCCATCGGAGAAGGCCTTGTCGGGGTTGGGATGAACTTCGATCAATAGTCCGTCGCAGCCGGCCGCAACCGCGGCGCGGGCCAGTGCCGACACCATGTCGCGCCGGCCAGTGCCGTGCGAGGGATCTCCAAGAATCGGCAGGTGCGACAGCTTCTTCACCACCGGGATGGCGGAGACGTCCATCGTATTGCGGGTGTAGGTCTCGAAGGTGCGGATACCGCGCTCGCAGAGCATCACCTTGTAGTTGCCGCCGGCCATGATGTATTCGGCCGAAAGCAACAGCTCTTCAATGGTCGCCGCGATGCCGCGCTTCAAGAGGACCGGCTTGTCCACCAGGCCGAGCTCGCGAAGCAGGTTGAAGTTCTGCATGTTGCGCGCGCCCACCTGGAAGACGTCGACGTAGGGCATCATCAGCTCGATCTGGGAGATCTCCATCACCTCGCTGATGATCAGCAGACCGTATTCATCGCCGACTTCGCGCAGCAGCTTGAGCCCTTCCAAGCCCATGCCCTGGAAGGAGTAGGGCGAGCTGCGCGGCTTGAAGGCTCCGCCGCGCAGAAACTGCGCTCCCGCAGCTTTCATCTGGCGCGCCGAGGTATGGATCTGCTCCCGCGACTCGACCGAACAGGGACCGGCCATCACGACTACCTGATTGCCGCCTACCTTCACCCCGTTGGGGAACTCGATGATGGTTCCCTCGGGACGGAAATTTCTGCCTGCCAGTTTGTAAGGCGACGAAATACGAACCACCTCGCTGACGCCGGACAGCACTTCAAAATCTTTGTGGTCGAAGTGCGCGGGCATTCCCACGCCGGCCAATATCGTCTGCACCGCACCTGTAGTGCGATGGACGTTGAATCCCACGCGCACGAGCTGCTCGATAACTCCCTGAATTTGTTCTTCGGTAGCTTCCGCTTGCATTGCAACAATCATGGTTTCTTTCCTGTCTCTCCTGGGTTCTGCGATTGCGAACTGTCCGCTTGCGAGGCCAGCTCGTCCTTTTGGAGGGCACGCATCACGTCGACGATGCGCTCGTAGATGTGTCGCAACTCCACGTCCGGGAGGGGCCCGTGGTTGGCTGCAAGAACGTTTTCAAAAATCACTCGTTCGCGGTCCGGCTCATACACCGGCAGCGAAGTCGATTTCTTCAGCTTGCCGATTTCGCGCGCCGCCATGGCCCTCTCGCTGATGAGCGCGACGATGCGCTGGTCGAGATCGTCGATCCGGACCCGCCAGTCTGCAATATCCATGCCCTTTCCTCCCGGATGTTTTGAAGTGGGGCGGCAAGCTCCGCCTAGCCGGTCACGGCCACGGTGGGCCGCAGCCCTTGAATCAATTGGGAGATCCGCGCCGGAGCTTCCCCCGGAGCGGACCCCTCGATGCACGAGACAACTGCGCTGCCGACCACAGCCGCGTCGGCAAATGCGCCCACGGCGGCAACATGCTCGGGCCGCGAGATGCCAAAACCCACCGCCAGCGGCAGCGAGGTAAACGATCGCAATCTGCGGCAGAGGTCGCGCGCGTCCGCTGCCAGCTCCTGCTGCGCGCCCGTGATGCCGGTGCGCGAGATCGCATACACGAAGCCTTGCGAAGCTTCGGCGATTCTCTTCAAGCGCTCATCCGGGCTGGTAGGCGCGGCCAGAAAAATCGGCTTCAACCCGAAGCGGCGCGTCGCATCCAGGTATTCCCCGGCCTCTTCGACGATCACATCGGTGATCAGCGTGCCGTCCACGCCCGCTGCGGCCGCGCGCTCGCAGAATTGCTCGAGGCCCAGACGCAGGATGGGATTGAAATAAGAAAAAATGATCAGGCCTGCTTGGGGCCGCAGGCGGCGCAGCTCCGCCGCAAGCGAGAGCACGTCCTTCAGCCTGACACCTTGCGCCAGGGCCCGCTCGCTGGCCCGCTGGATCACGGGGCCGTCCGCGACCGGATCGCTAAAGGGCACGCCCAACTCGATCGCGCCGGCGCCGGCATCAATTGCCGCGAGAGCCGCGTCCCGGCTTGTCGCCAGATCCGGATCCCCCGCCGTGAGATAGATCACCAGTCCCGGAGCTTCGCCCGATTTCTTTGCTAGATCGATCGACACACAGTCCCTATCTTTGCGCGCCGGCGAGCTTAAGCTCGCGCGCGAGAATTCCCATGTCCTTGTCGCCGCGTCCGGAGAGATTGACTACCAGTATGTCATTCGGCTTGAGCTTTGGCGCCAGCCGCAGACTCTCGGCGACGGCATGCGCGCTCTCCAATGCCGGCACGATTCCCTCGGTGCGGGCCAACCGCACCGTGGCGTTCAATGCCTCCTCGTCGGAAGCCGAAACATACTCGGCACGGCCGGAGTCGTGGAGAAAGGCATGCTCCGGACCGACCGATGCGTAATCCAAACCCGCGGAGACGGAATGGGTCAGAGCCACCTGGCCGGCGTCGTCTTGCAGAACGTAGGAATACGTCCCCTGCAGCACTCCGGGAAATCCCCCATGAAAGCGCGCCGCGTGCTCGCCCAAGCCGGTTCCGCGGCCCCCCGCCTCCACTCCGATCAGCCGTACCGCGGCATCGGGGATGAAGTCGTAAAACGCCCCAATCGCGTTCGACCCGCCGCCGACACAGGCCACGATGGCGGCAGGCAGACGCGACTCCTTCGCGAGAATCTGTTGCCGCGCTTCCTGCCCGATCACGCGCTGGAAATCGCGCACCATGGCCGGATAAGGATGAGATCCCAGGACGCTGCCCAGCAGGTAGTGCGTGGTGCGGACATTGGTGACCCAATCGCGCATGGCCTCGTTGATGGCGTCTTTGAGGGTGCGCGAACCGGAGCTCACTCCACGCACCTCCGCGCCCAGCAGACGCATGCGGTAGACATTCAGCTCCTGGCGGCGCATGTCTTCGTCGCCCATGTAGATCACGCACTCCATGCCGAAGAGCGCGCAAACGGTCGCGGTAGCCACGCCGTGCTGGCCGGCTCCGGTCTCGGCGATGATGCGGCGCTTGCCCATCCGCCGCGCCAATAGGCCCTGACCCAGGCAGTTGTTGATCTTGTGCGCTCCGGTGTGCAGCAGGTCTTCGCGCTTGAGATAGATTTTCGCCCCGCCCAGCTCCCGGGTGAGATTGGAAGCAAAGGTAAGCGGTGTTGGCCTGCCGGCGTAGTCGCGCAGCAGCCCATCGAGCTCGGCGTGAAAGGCCGGGTCGGCTTGCGCCTGGGCATAGGCCTCGGTCAGCTCTCCCAATACAGCCATCAACGTCTCTGGGACGTACTGGCCGCCGTAGGCGCCAAACCGGCCCGCGGCGCGGGCATGCCGGACTTCGAGAGTGCCGCTCAAATCCTCACCTCAAAACAAAGGCCGCGACTCTTGGGTCGCGGCCTTGTGGAATTTCGTGCTCTCTGAATCTGTGCTGCCGATCTTTTCAGAAGACGACTTATCCCACCAGAGCCGCTATTAGATACCAATAGCGGAACGTAAAGCTAAACTGGGGAACAAAAGCCGTCATAACGCTCTCAAGCATACAGCGAAGGGCTTGGCGGGCGCAAGAGCACTCTCTTTCAATTCAAGATGGGCATGGAGATAGGACCTGCGGAGACCTTACCCGGGACGAATGAAATCGGCGGCGGGCTTGTGGTCCTGCGCTTGGTTCCGGGCTTGTTCCTTTGCCAGACCCGCCGCCCGCGCCGCGGCGATAAAGCTCCGCACTTTGTCCGGATCTTTCCTGCCGGCCGCCGCTTCGGTCCCGCTCACCACATCCACGCCCCAGGGCTCAAGAACGGAGATCGCCTGGCCGACATTGCCCGGGTTGAGACCACCGGCCAGGATGATGCGCGGGCCGGCCTCTTCCCTTGCAAGAACGGCGCGCGCACGGGCCCAATCGAAGCTCATGCCCGTGCCTCCCTGGGCCGCTCCAAACTTGGTATCGAAAAGAACGGCATCCACGAGATTTTCGCGAACCACGGAGCGCCACCGAGTTCGGAGCTCTTCTTCCGCGCCAGCGGGATCGCCGTCTACCTTCCAATGGAGGGTTTGGATCAGGAAAAATTCAGCGCCGAACTCGCGGCGCAGGCTCTGAGCCAGAAGCAGACCATGCGCATCCTGAAAATCGTGGAGCTGTGCGCCATTCAAGCCCGCAGCCCGCACCGTATACCGAATCTCATCGAAGCTGTGCGTGCCGAAGACGCCGATCTTGAGCGGACCAGCGGGTAAGGCCGGCACGATCGCGGCGACTTGTTCCGCCGTGACCTGCCGCTTGCTGGGCGCGAAGACGAAGCCCAGGGCATCCACGCCGGCCTCGGCAGCGAGCCGCGCATCGGCAAGACTCGTATTTCCGCAGATCTTGACCCACATGGCCACGGGCTCACTCCTTGGAAGCCAGCGCTCCCCGAAGCTCCTGTCCCTCCGGGGAGAGCAGTCCCGCGATGGCGGCGGCCGGGTCCGGCTGCCGCATCAGCGATTCGCCAATGAGGAAGGCGTGGAAGCCCGCGGCCCGCAGACGGGCAATGTCGGCGGCGGAATGGATTCCGCTCTCCGCCACATGAACCGCGGAGGGCGGAAGACGCGAGGCGAGCTCGAGCGAGATATCCAGCCGCACGTCGAAGGTCTTGAGATCGCGATTGTTGACGCCGACCGCATCGCAGCAAAGATCGAGTTTCAACACGCGATCGAGCTCTTCGGAGGTGTGCACTTCGCAGAGCACATCGAGCTCCAGAGCATGCGCCGCGGCAGCCAAGCTCGAGAGCTCCCGATCGCTTAACGCGGCGGCGATCAGCAGGATTGCATCTGCCCGGTGGGCGCGGGCTTCCAACATTTGGAACTCGTCGACCATAAAATCCTTCCGCAGGCACGGCAGGGTGCAGGCCTGGGAGGCTAGCTCCAGATTGCGCAGGCTGCCCTGAAAGAAAGGCTCATCGGTGAGCACGGAAAGCGCCGCAGCGCCCGCTCCGGCGAGGGCGGCCGCGAGCGAAGCGGGATCGAAATCTGCCCGGATCAGACCACGGGAGGGGGAGGCCTTCTTGAGCTCCGCAATGATTGCCGGCGATGACATCGCGCGGCGCCGCAAGGCTGCGGCAAAACCCCGCGGCCGGTGGGCTTGCGCGGCGCACTCCAGTTCCGTACGCGAAACGCGAGCTTTGCGCTCCGCCACGGACCGCCGGGTTGTGGAGACAATCTCTGCTAAACGGGTGCTCATAACTCAGCCAAGGGCCGACCTATCAGTATATTCCGGGCAGCCGCACGCGGCCCTCGCGGCGCAGCCGTACGTAAATCCAAGAGAATGGCAGACTCAAAGATTTCTGCGGGTTCGCCGAGGCGATAGGAAGCCAAATTGCTATGTCACGACTCGAGACGGGCGCGCCGGGAAAATTGCACGAGAATTCCAAAGACGCCGCTACCAGATCCGGCGAATGCCGAACGAGTCCAGCTTTGTATCTGTGCTGAGGACCGGTAGGTCGCTCACCAGGGCCTGGGCAGCAATCATGCGATCGAAGGGATCCCGATGCTCACCGGCAAGCCGGCCTGCGCGAAGTGCGCTCTCGACGTCGATAGGAAGCGATGTGTAGCCGGCATCTTCGATCACATCGAGAAGTCCTCTCTCGAGGACCTCTGCTCCAGGAAGCTTGCCGAGACGGACTTTGGTTGCAATCTCCCACGCTGAGGCCGCCGATACGAGAACTACGTTCTCCTCGTCGGCGACGATCGCGGATGCCTTGCGGCTAAGGGAGGAGGGAGAAAGGACCGCCCACAGGAGAGCATGGGTGTCGAGCAGAACCCTCACTCACCCTCCCCGTTCCAGAGCTCTTCGTCGGGCAGGGGCTCGTAGAAGGCTGGGGTGAGAGCAAATCCTGGAGTTTCGAGCGCGCCCAGCCGCTTTTTGCCCGTGGGACGGATCGCTTCGAGCCTCGCGATCGGAGTCTTGCTCCGACCCGAGGTAATGATGACCGTCTCACCCTTCTGAGCCTTCTTTACCAGTTCCGAGAGATTCGTCTTCGCTTCAAAGATGGTTGCGGTAATCATGGGCTCGCCCAAAGCTGCTAAGCTAGCTTAGCTAAGATGGAACATGGATGTCAATGGGCTTGCACCGGCTGCAGCCCTCGTGGCCGACCAATCGGGAGGGCTCGGCAGAGCTTCTAGCGTCTTCGAGATCGCGACCCTACCATCTCACGGGATGAAAAACGCAATCGGGTCTGCTCTACGCCATTTTCGGCGAGAAAGCGCGCGACGTCCTCGTAACGTGTTAGACAGCACTCGCTGTCACGCTTGACCACGAACAAGCTGCTGCCACAGTAATCGGTTTGGGTTCCGAAAGCTGAACGAAATATGGCGGAACCAGTCTTACTCTGAACTTCACTTCGTATTCGGCACTTGTGAGATTTGATCGGGGTCGTCTCTGAACCACCGCTGTCACCTGAGACGAGCCGAGAGGGCGCTCCGTCACGATATTTGTGAGGTCCCCAATCGCAATCCTATTTGCATCCTCCACCGAAGCTGCTAACTCATCAGTGAGAGGGAAGTCGCTCTTGCATACCAGCGCATAGTGCCTGGGACGCCCCATATTAAACCTGCTCGTTATCAAGGACCAGATGGGAAGTCGGTGCGGAGAACCGTCCAAGCCGGCCGCAGCCGTCCATGCGACCACGGCTTCGGGGGTTACATCATATATCTTTGGAGCGGACTTTATTGGGCTGAACAGTACTTCTGGTTCGTCTGTCCTGCGCAATAGTTCCAGAACCGATGGTCCCACCGCATTCCCAACACCCCAATAGAAGACCCCGCCATTGGCGGCCCGTTCCTTTTCTTTACGACGCAGAATGTCGGTGATCGACTGGCCCGCCTCTGTGCCGAATCGCGTCCACACGAAACATCGGGGTAAAGATATGCATTGACTCATCCCATTGATTATGCAGTAATATGCATATACGATGCAACAAGAATCGGCAAAACTAAGCTTGAGGCTCGAGACGTATATGCGAGAGAATCGCTATACGCAAGTTTATGTGGCTGATAAAGCGGATGTTGATCAAGCAACCGTGTCACGATTCTTGAAGAAACCCCCGCAGAGAGCGACTCAGGCGAGCCAGAAATTATGCAATTATGCAAAAGCGCTTCCGCCTCCTGATGCTGGCTTTAACGACGGGCAGGCAGCAGCCCAGAAGGTACTTAAGCTCTGCTGGAATAAATCTGAGGCACACGGGCAGGCAGCTTCAAAGATACTGGATGCACTGGCCGAACTGTGTCGACACGACTGTGATGAAGAGGTGGCGCCTGGTTGACCG
>DATAWF010000209.1:0-5483 GCA_036267335.1 Acidobacteriaceae bacterium | reverse complement strand
GAGCGGCAGATCTGCCGCTCCGGGCTCGCGATCTCTATGGTGCCGAAGAAGGGACTCGAACCCCCACACCCTTGCGAGTACATGGACCTGAACCATGCGCGTCTGCCAATTCCGCCACTCCGGCACGGGATGCTCCAGCATCGTTAGCTGGGTAGGCAGCAACTCCTAGTGTACAAAAGCCGCAGGTGAAGTCAACCGCGGCAGGAGGAGGCTCGCGGCTCCCTTCGGGGGGTTCAATCGCCGTTGTTTTCCCGTAGAGGGCTTGCGGGACGGCCGGGGCCGCACCTTGATTTCTGCTGTGGTTTCAAAGAGCAGAAATTGCGGGCAGCGGTTGGACAACGGACGGCATCTCTCTTAGTCTTGTCACGGGCTTGGAGCAGATGCTTTCCCGTTCCGATTTCACTTCTCAGGATGCCACGATGTCCAGCAACCAAACCATTCCGCAGGAGCATGCGGTGGAGATTCGCCGGTTAGCTCACGATCTAAGCAACGCGCTGGAGATTGTCGTCCAAGCGAACTACTTGCTGAGCACGGCAGCTCTGGACGATACCGCAAAACAGTGGCTCAAGCTCCTGGACCAGGGCACCCGGCAAGCAGCGGAGATCAACCGCAACTTGCGCGACTATGTCCGAAGCCACAGCAGCAGCTAACGTCCCTCACCGTTTTCTACCCGCAACGAAAAAACAATTCAGCGATGGCGACGTTTTTAGCCCGGGAAAGATTGCCGGTCTTTACGGCGGTCATGAGAGATTTTGTTTCTCCGCGCGGACACGAGGCCAGATTTTCTGCTGAAGCCAAAAATGGGCCGGAACCCGCGAATTGCCCAACGATTAGATTTTTGTTATTGACGCTTCAGTAATAAATTGCGAATTTGCCGCGAAAAACGCCAAAGAGAGTAGGGGCGACCTTGGCAAAAATTGGCAATTTTTGCCAAAGGGCCGGAGCAGGAGGATCGGCGAGCGGCATGGCGGTCTGCAAAAACCGGCTGTCGGTTGCACCCAAACCGGTTCATTGGTGTATGCCGGCTGATCGATCGTGAACGGAATTCCGGCCTGTACACCATTTGTCGTCTGAAAAAGGAGATAGGCGCGAGAGCGAGAGCAAAGCCGATGCCAGCCAGCCTGTGCATCCATCCCCTCCCCTGGAAGCAGCTTAATCGAAGGATGGACGGCTGGCCCTTGTGGCTCCCATCCTTTCGCGCGTTTCTGCTTTTCGCGCGAAAGGATGGAGCACTCGGGGTTGGCGGCATCAGGAGAAATGTTCCGTCGAAGCCTCTTCAGTGGCACAGCTAAAGCTGTGCCCTACAGCCGGGCCCTTGCAAAGAAGAACACCTGGGTCTTAGACCAGCTTGGCGTCCAGCGTGATTTGGGCGTTGTTGGCGAAAAGGCGGGAGATCGGGCAGCCCTTCTTCGCATCCTCGGCTGCCTTGTCAAAAGCGGCCTTGTCGGCATTCGGCACCTTCGCCGTGGTGGTCAGATGGATTTTTGTAATGGCAAATCCGGTGTCGGTTTTCTCCAACGTCACCTTCGCAGTGGTTTCGAGAGATTCCGGGACGAGATTCGCAGTCGTCAATTGCGCGCTGAGCGCCATGGTGAAGCAACCGGCATGAGCGGCTGCGATCAACTCTTCGGGATTGGTGCCGATACCATTTTCAAAGCGCGTTCCAAACGAATACTGGGAATCTTTCAGTACACCGCTCTGGGTTGAAATCTTGCCTTTTCCCTCTTTCAGGCTTCCATTCCACACTGCGCTTGCTGTGCGATCCATAAATTCTCCTTGTCCTTCATGGGTGATGCGAATTCCGGAACCTACCGGAGCCGCTCCGCTCCGGATTGAGCAGAAAAAGACCCGCTGCAGGCCTCACCATTGTATTCAATTGGCGTTCGAGTGACCTCGACCCTGAGGATGCGAGATTCCGCGTTCATTCGCCGGGAGTCCGCTTACACTCTTGGGATGCAAAACCAACTGCCAGCGCAGGAACCCGGTGATATGGGTCAAGAACGATTGCGGGAGCGGGAGCCCTCCGCGGCTCTCATCGCGACCCGGGAAACTCATCCCCATCCCAGCTCTTTTTGCCCCAATTGCTCTTCGCGTTTGCTGAGCAGGAGTTGCAAGATGCTTTGCATGCGCTGCGGTTTCTATCTGAGCTGCGCGGATTTTTATTGAGACTGGCTGGCGGGGCGAAATGTTCTTGCGAAGATCTGAATAAGCGGTGAACCCCTTGAACCCCGTTCCCTCAGGGGCTGAAAAGCCCCTTGATTTTGCGGCCTATTCGGCGCGACTAAAGCGGAACCGCAAGGGAGAAAGAATCCGCTGGGGTCGCGGTGACCGCAAAGTCGTGCCCTGATACAGAACCGGCGACCCCTGGACCCTTTCCGCAACCTGTTAAGGACTGTACCCTTCACTTGAAGCTACGCCCTTTCAAAAAGGGTGGCTTCTTTAGAGCTTCCCTTGCTTGTTTCTGAGCGCGCCCTCGCTTTTTTACTCCATTCGCAGTGCCTGCATCGGGTCGAGCCGCGACGCTCTCCAGGCGGGAAGCACGCACGCTATGGCGGCAACCCACAACAGGACGGTGGCGACGAGAGCGAATACCTCAAGATCGAACGGCTGGGTGTTATAAAGCATGGACTGAATCAGCCGCGTTGCGCCAAAGCTGGCCGCCAATCCCATGCCTAGACCATAGAGTGCCGGCCGCATTCCTTCTTCCAGCATCCGTGCGAATACCGCCGGCCGCTGTGCTCCCAGCGCCATGCGAATGCCTATCTCCGTCGTCTGTTGCGCTGCGAGGTAGGAAAGCACACCAAAGAGCCCTACCGCAGCCAGCACCAGCGAGATGGCAGCGAAGGCGGTCAACAAGACCGCCTCGAAATTCGCATCCGACGTGGACTGGCCGATGATCTGATCCATTGTCAGGATGTTTGCGAGGGGCAAATCCTTATCGATTTTCCCGATCGCTTTCTGGATGGGGAGGGCCAAGTTCAGTGGATCGTATGGCGTCTTCACCGCCAGGTATGCGTCGCTTCGCAACCCACCGTACAGCGGATAATAGATCGTCGGCTCCGGCGCCTTCCAATAAACAGTTTCCCGAGTGTCTCCTACGACTCCTACGATCTGGTTGCCGGCTTCGGCCTTATCGGTAACGAGCCCGTTGTTGACATCCATAATGTGCATCCCGATGGGATCGCGTCCCGGGAAATACTGCTTGACGAACGATTCGCTCACAATCGCATATCTATTTCGTTCCGTCTTCTCCGTCGGCAGAAACGTTCTTCCGCGCAGCAGCGGAATTTGCATTGTCTGGAAATACTCCGGACTGACATAGCGCACCGCCGCGCCCAGCCACTTTCCGTTTTTTAGCGGCGGATCCTCCTGAATCGTGAACGAATCGTCCTGGCCATGTCCATCCCCCGGCAGACGTGTGGTCAGCCCCACGCCGCGGACTCCGGGCAACGCTCGCATCTCGGCCGCGACCTGCGCAAAGAACTCCGTTTTCTTCTCGGGAGTCTGGTACCGTCCCTCCGGGAGATTCAGTTCCATGGTCAGCACATCGTGCGTCGCACAGCCGATGTTTACTGCGCGCAGGCGCGCATAACTTCGCAGCAACAGCCCGGAGCCAATCAGCAGCACGACGGTCAATCCAACCTCAATTGTCAGCAATGTCTTCCGCAACCGCGCGCGCACCTGCCCTCCACTCGAAGAGCGCGAGGATTCCTGCAGTGTTTGCAATGCCTGCCGATCGTCTTCCATCAGTGCCGGGGCAACGCCGGCGGTCATGCCGCAGAGCAGCGCCAGCCCCGCGGCAAAGAGAGCCACCGTTCCGTCCAGATGAATTGCCGAGGCCCGTGGAATGTCCGTCCGCACAGAGAGAAGCCAGTGCAACGCACCAGCAGCCAGCCCGATCCCTGCCACTGCTCCGGCTGCCGCGAGCACAACGCTTTCCATCATCTGCGCACGAATACGGCGCGCGCGTCCGCCTCCCAGCGCGGTCCGGATCGCCAGCTCTCGCCGCCGGACCGCTCCGCGCGCGACCCATAGATTCGTGACATTCAAGCACGCGATCAGCAGCAGGCATCCGGTCGCGCCCAACAGAGCATAGAGCGGCGTCTCTATGTCTCCCACCTGATCCTCGAGCAGCGGACGAAGATTCGCCGCGTTATCCACGGGCCCATCCGGAAACCGCTTCCGTTCCTGTGCCGAAATCGCGCTCAGGTCTGCCTCCGCCACGGCGATTGTCGTTCCCGGCTTCAGCCTGCCGATCACGTGGAAATTGTGGGCGTCGTGAGATTCCATCAGGTCCGGAGTGAGTTGAGGCATGACTTCCGTCCATACCTCCGTCTTGGTGTCCGGATAAGCAAACCCCACGGGTAGAACGCCGATTACTGTGAATGGCTCCGCATCGAGCACCAGCGTGCTGCCGATCGCGGCCGGATTTCCTCCCAAGCGCCGCTTCCAGAACCCCCATGTGACCACCACTGTTTTGGCCGCGCCGTACGTATCATCCGCGGGGGTAAAGAGCCGCCCCAATGGGGGCTGGATGCCCAAAAGCGGCAGCACATTCCACGAGACCGCTTCCGCTTGCACCCGCTCCGGCAGCGCTCCGCCAGCCGAAGACAAATTGTAGGCATCTTCTACGATCAGCCCCATTTGCGCGAAGCTACGGTTATGCTGCTGCCAGCTCTCGAAAGTTCCTCCGGCTACCGTGCGATTCATGGATCGGCTTGCCGTCTCTGCTTCATAGACCATCATCAGCCGGTCCTGGCCGGGAAATGGGAGCGGCTTCATCAGCACGGAATGCACAATCGTGAACAACGCCACGGTCGCGCCGATACCCAAAGCCATGACCGCAATCGCGGTCAGAGAAAATCCGGGAGCCCGAGCCAGCGTCCGAACCGCGTAGCGCAGATCGCGCAGCAGCAATTCCAACCATGTCCAGCTCCAGTTTTCCCGCGCCTGATCGCGCAGCAGCGTGGGGTTTCCAAGCGCCCGCATGGCTGCATGGCGGGCCTCTTTCGCGCTCATGCTGGCGGCCACATTTTCGGCGATCTGCTGCTCCAGATGAAACTCCAACTCCGCATCCAGCCGCCGGCTTTCCCGCCCGCGATGGAAAAGCATGCGGTATCGCATCCCTAGCTTGTCGATCCAGCGCATCCCGCCTCCTCGCTTTTGAGCATTTCTCCTGACACGATGGAGTGGTCATGGCCGCCATGTGCAGCCATTCTTCGATGGAACGGCTGCGTTAGGCTCTCCTCTCCGCGCCAACATCCTCAGGAGAACCGCTTTACGCTTGCTCTACGACCAAGTCGATTGCCGCCGACAGCCTGTTCCAGTTCGCCTTTTCCTGCTCCATCTGCCTTCGCCCCGCGGCTGTCAACAGATAAAACTTCGCTTGCCGTCCCGTCTCGCTCTCTCCCCATTTGGCCTTGATCCAGCCCTGCTGCTCCAACCGATGCAGCGCGGGATAGAGCGAGCCCTGCTGCACTTGC
>DATAWF010000208.1:0-5960 GCA_036267335.1 Acidobacteriaceae bacterium | reverse complement strand
CCCTGGCCACACTGGCCTACAACATCACCAGGCTGCACACTATGGGCGCAGCCTAAAACAAAACCACCACTGCCGGTGGAGACAACCTCAAAACAAGACCGCCGCGGCAAAAAGGACAAACGGCGCTCTCACGCGGACACTGAAGCCCATCTGTTTGGCGATCTGTGCGGCACGACTAAAGCGGATACCGCAAGGGAGAAAGAATCCGCTGGGGTCGCGGTGACCGCAAAGTCGTGCCCTGATACAAAACCAAAGAACATTCCTCGAACGAACTTCTGACTCAGGACACTAGCGGATCTCTCACAGAGTGTAGCCAAAACTGTCATCCCGAGCGCAGCTTGACGATTTTTGTCATGCGGAGTCGAGGGATCTGCTTTTGGGCTAGCTGACTGAATGGCCGGAGAAGCAAGCAGATCTCTCCGCTAACGCATTTCTCCTGACACTGTGGAGTGGTTAGGGCCGCTACGAGCAGCCATTCTTCGATGGAATGGCTGCGTTACGCTCTGTTCTCCGCTCCCACACCATCAGGAGAAATGCATTCACGCCGCCTCCGGTCGAGATGACAGGGATTGCAGGGGGACAGATTGTGTTCAGAAAGGGATTTCTTCGATCGCTTTCCCCAGTCCGCGCTTCGATCAACCCATTCTGAATTTTCTTTCTGAATGAGCGCCACCTTCTTGATTCGTGACCATCCCTTGAGCTGTTTCTCACGCGCAAAAGCGGCCGGAAAAGCAAGCAAGATGACAGAAATCGCGTGCCGGTAAAACTTTATGTGAGAAATCGCGGATCAGCTTTTCCAGATACCCAAGCTTTGGCGCAGCAACACCAGTTCGCCAAGGTGATAGCTGTTGTGGTCGATGACCAATAGCACCTCGCGCAGCAGGGTCTGCCCGTTCTTGCCCCAGGGAATTTCCGCCTCCAGTTGGTTCTTGGGATTGTTCACCAGCGCTTCAAAAGCTTTGAGATCGTTACGAATCGCGCGCACGGAGGCCCGCCATGCTGTCGGCGACGGCGGGGCGGAGGTGCTGGGCCAATAATCGTCAGGCCAATTCGGCTCTCGATACTTGGGGCTGGTGGAAAATTCGAGCAGGTCGTGCAGCGCGATGCGCATGTGCTCCAGGAGCTCCCAGGCGGAGTGGGGAGAACCCGGAGGCTTGGCGCCATAGAAGCGGGCGGGGAAATCCTTGATGGCCGTGGCGAGGTCCACATGGGCGTGCCCGCCGCGCAAAAATGCGGCCAGTTGCTTGCGAAGCTCACGCTCCGGATTGCGGTCCTGGTTTTGCTTCCGGCTTTTGCTTTGAGTCGGCATGGTCGTCCTCCGATTGGCGTCCAGCGTGTTTCCTACCTCGAACTCGAAAAAATTGCCTCCTGGCGCGGTCGCCCTAAAAGTGTGAACAGGCCCCAGGGCGATGGACGAGATGCGTTCGAAAGGCGGTCTCGTTCCTGTCTCTCGAAACAGCGGGACCTCATAGCAAAACAGGCTATAAGATGCGGCATCGAGATAGGGGAGTCTAGAACTGGTCTCTTTCACCGCAGAAATTTCGCCGAAGGCGTTGGTGTCACGGGGTTTCGCTGCGGGCTTTTCCATTGCCGAAGACATTGCCCATGCGGCGAATCTGCGCGCCCACGCCGCGAAGCTTCTCCTCGATCCGCTCATAGCCGCGGTCCACGTGATAAACGCGGTCCAGAATGGATTCTCCGTTGGCAACCAGGGCGGCAAGGATCAGGGAAGCGGAGGCGCGCAGGTCGGAACACATGACCGCGGCGGCCGAAAGCGGGGTTTTGCCGCGCACTGTGGCGGCACGGCCGTCTACGCGGATGCTGGCTCCCATGCGAACCATCTCGCCAACATGCATGAACCGGTTTTCGAAGATATTTTCCTTCACGATCGAAGTGCCCTCGGCTTGTGTAGCCAGCGCCATGTACTGGGCCTGCATGTCGGTGGGGAAGCCTGGATATTCCTCGGTCGAAATATCATTTTCGCGCAACTGCCCGTCGCCGCGCACGCGCAGGCAATCGGATCCGATGACGTCGATACGGGCGCCGCAGGCCTCGAGCTTCGCGATCACGGCAGAAAGATGCGCCGGCTGGCAATTGGCTACCATCAAATCGCCGCCAGTGATTGCGCCGGCAACCAGAAAGGTTCCGGCTTCAATGCGGTCGGGGCAAATGCGATGGCGGGCGCCGTGCAATTGAGCCACGCCTTTGACCCGGATGGTCGCGGTGCCCGCGCCTTCGATCTGCGCGCCCATCGCGGTCAAGAGCGCGGCGACGTCGGAAACCTCGGGCTCGCGGGCGCAGTTTTCCATCAGCGTCTCGCCTTCGGCCAGCACCGCCGCCATCAGAAGATCTTCTGTTCCTGTGACGGTGACTTTATCGAAAACGATGTGCGCGCCTTTGAGCCGCTCGGCCCGAGCCTCAAGGTAGCCGTGTTCATGGGTGATGGTGGCTCCCATCAATTCCAGGCCTTTGAGGTGCATGTCGATGGGCCGGTCGCCAATGGCGCATCCGCCGGGCTGGGCTACGCGCGCGAAGCCGCAGCGCGCCACCAGCGGCCCCAGGACCAACGAGGAGGCCCGCATGGTTTTTACGATTTCATACTTCGCCGTGGGATCGGAGAGATTGCTGCAGCAGATGGTTGTACGGTGCTGGGCGCGGCCGTATCCGAGCTCGACCTCGGCTCCCATCGACGTGAGCAGCTTGCGCTCCGTCTCGATGTCGCGTACCTGGGGAATGTTTTCGAGCACGACTTCGCCGGCGGTGAGGATGGCGGCGGACATGCAGGGCAGCGCGGAGTTTTTTGCGCCGCTGACGCGGATGGTTCCTACCAGCGGGTTGCCGCCGCGAATGACAAATTTGTCCATAATGCGCTGAAGTGCCGGAAAACCTTTTGCGAGATGGAAAGAAAGATCGACTGGCCCGGGGTTCGATCTTCAGGCCCGAGTGTGGTGAGTCTGAAGTACATTGAACAATTTGGCGAATTGGACTGGTTCGAAGAACAGCTCTCAGGGGCTGAAGCGCATCTGTTTGGCGATTTTTACGGCACAACTGAACTCGTGGCCTGATACGAAACCAAAGGAACGTTCCTTGAACGAACTTCTGACTCCGGACACTAGAGCTCCAAGGTCGTATCTTCGATCGCCAGTCTCACGTTGCCATCGGATTTGGCCAAGCGGCGCACCGCGTCGGGTTTATCGACGCCGGCCTTGAGCATGACCAGAGCCACGGGGACGCTGCGGCCGGCGGATTTGATGGTGCGGACGGCAGTCTCGCGGTCAACGTTGCAGGCGCGCATGAGAATGCTGATGCCGCGCTCCACCAGCTTGGTGTTCTGCATGTGCACGTTCACCATCAGGTTGTCGTACACATAACCCAAGCGGGTCATCGCGCCGGTGGTGATCATGTTCAGCACCATCTTTTGCGCAGTCGCGGCCTTCATGCGGGTCGATCCGGAAACCACCTCGGGGCCAACCTCGGCCACGACGCAAATGTCGGCGACGTTGGCGAGAGGCGTGTTGTGATTGCAGGTGACGGCTGCGGTTTTGGTGCCGCGGGCGCGGGCATATTCGACCGCCGAAACGACGTACGGAGTGCGGCCGCTCGAGGAGAGGCCGATGACTACGTCTTTCCGCGTGGGCCGCCGCCGGGCCATATCGCGCTGGCCAAGCTCGGGAGAGTCTTCATTGACCTCGACCGCCGACGCCAGAGCCTTGGGACCGCCCGCCATGATGTACTGCACTGTTTGCGGAGGGGTCGAGAAGGTAGGCGGGCATTCAGCGGAATCGAGAGCTGCAATCCGCCCGCTGGAACCGGCGCCGACGTAGATCAACCGGCCGCCATCACGCAAGCTGCGGGCGACCATGTCGATCACCAGCGCGATTTCCGGCAGTGATTTCCGGATTGCGGCTGCGACCTTCGAATCTTCGTGATTGATGATGCGGGCAATTTCGAGCGCCGACTTGGTATCGAAGCCAAGGGAGGCGTCATTGGAGCTTTCCGTGGTTAGTTGGTGCAAATCCTGAGGATTTTGATTGTTGACTTCCCCGTGGCTGCCAATCTCTGTTGGCGGTGTTGTCGTTGCGGCCATGATCCCTACGCCCCCGTTGCAAACGTATTAATTTTATCTCTAACTCGCCTCAGATTGGAGCAAATTCAGGACGCAGGTTCCGCGAGCGCACTAGCGACGGCGTCGTGAAAGGCCGGCCGCACCTCGCGGATGGCCCCGCTCTCGCGGTGAGGCCATGTCCGATTGGTCAGCAAGGCCACTGCCAGGCGGCGGTCAAAATCGATCCAGAGGGATGTTCCGCTGTAACCAAGGTGACCGGCGGAGCGGGTGCTGAAAAAATTTCCGGATGAGGAGGGAGGCGAAGGCGTATCCCAACCCAACGCGCGGGAGCTCGCGGGAGGCAGGCCGGCGCGGGTGGTAAAGAGACGAATGGTTGACGGCTCAAAGAGTTGGCTGCCACCGGAAAGACGGCCGTCCTCAAGAAAGCAACGCGCGAAGAGGATCGGATCGAGGGCATTCGAGAAGAGCCCTGCGTGGCCGCTGACCCCACCCATCACGAAACAGTTTTCATCCTGTACCTCGCCCTGAAGAACGCGGTGGCGAAGATTCCGGTCCTCCTCCGTCGGGGGAATCGAGGAAACCCAGGTCGTCGAAGGACGAAAACGTGTGCTGGTCATCCCGAGGGGAGCGAAAACCTCGCGGGCACAAAAGCGATCGAGGGGCTCGCCGGCGATTCGGGCCAGAATTTCGCCAAGAAGGATGAATCCGGGATCGGAGTATTCCGCGCGTGCGCCCGGCTCCGCCTGGAGCGGCAGGCGCGTGCAGGCTTGGATCAGAGCCTCCCGGTCCGGGTATTGCTCGAAGAGCCGCGCATATCCCGGTAGGCCGGAGCAGTGTGCGAGCAGCGTTCGGACTGTCACCCGCTGGCGAGCGCTCTCCGACGCATCGCGAGGGGCAAAGCCAGGAATCCAATGGGCTATGGGCAGATCGAGATCGAGCGCGCCTCGTTGGTTCAGGAGCATCGCCATGGATGTCGTTGCCAACACCTTGGTCAGGCTTGCCAAGTCGTAGACCGTGGAACGGGTGACGGCAGAGGAGCGCACGTCATAGGTAAAGCGCCCGATCCCATCCAGCGCCACGATTTCCGCGCCCTGGAGCACGGCAAAAGCCGCCCCGGGGAAACCTTCGGCCGCAATCGCGCGCTCCAAAACGGAATAGGCTGCGGCAAAGCGATCTCGCTGGCCGGCGGCCGGGGACGGCAGAGGCAATTCGGGAGGAAAGTTCGGGATGGGTACCATGGGACCTGAGGCGCCGTTCAGAAAATCCACCTTGTGCGCGAAACGCGCTACCATTAGATAGCACCTGCGAGTTCCAAGCGTAGAGCCAAATGAAATCGAGAGTTGCATCTTCGAAGTCTCGGGGATTCCGGGTATCCGGCCTGCGGGGATGGTTTGCCAGGCTAGGGGAAAAGGCAAATCGAGACCAGGAAGCCTTCCCTCAGGGGCTGAAGCCCTTTGGTTTTGCGGCTTTTGCGGCGCGACTGAAGTCGCGCCCTGATACAGAACTCACTACCCCAGGGATTTTTCCGCAGCCTGTGAAGGCCTTTGGTTTTGCGGCTTTGACGGCGCGACTCAAGTCGCGCCCTGATACAGAACTGACTACCCCAGGGATTTTTCCGCAGTCTGTGAAGCCGAGGTGGTCAGCCGCAATCCTCGTTCTCGCATTGACCGCCGGATCAGGATTGGCTGCCCAGCAAACTTCACCGCCGAGCGGGCCTGTATCCGCGCCCGGGGGTGGATCCACACCATCCACGCCTGCCGCTGCTCCGCCGGCCACGCCCGCCAACAGCCAGGCTCCCGCTGCCCCGCCGAAATACGTTGTTCCTTCCGGCACCAAAGTGCTGCTTTCCCTGAAGAGCGGGATCAATACGAAAACCGCCAAACCAGGAGATGGC
>DATAWF010000207.1:0-3106 GCA_036267335.1 Acidobacteriaceae bacterium | reverse complement strand
CCCTGGCCACACTGGCCTACAACATCACCAGGCTGCACACTATGGGCGCAGCCTAAAACAAAACCACCACTGCCGGTGGAGACAACCTCAAAACAAGACCGCCGCGGCAAAAAGGACAAACGGCGCTCTCACGCGGACACTTCAGCCCCTGAGGGCTCCACTCCATTTCGCCAGATTGTTCAATGAACTTCAGACTCACCACCCTAGTGTCCTGAGCCATTCGTTCGTTCAAGAAGTGAACTTTACTTAAAGAAGTGCACTCTAGCTTGAAGAAGTGGACGTTAGCTTTGTATCAGGGCGCGACTTTGCGGTCACCGCGACCCCAGCGGATTCTTTCTCCCTTGCGGTATCCGCTTTAGTCGCGCCATAAAGGCCGTAAAATCAAGGGCTTTAGCCCCTGAGGGCTTTTTGCGGTGCGCGTCGATTCGTCGATTCGTTCAGCGAACTTTAGACTCCGGGCCCTAGTTCCGGCTCCGGACTTTGGTGAGCAGCCGCAGAATCTCGATGTACAGCCAGACCAGCGTGACCATCAGGCCGAAAGCCGCATACCACTCCATGTACTTCGGCGCGCCAACGCGTACCCCGTTCTCGATGAAATCGAAGTCGAGAACCAGGTTCAAAGCGGCGACGGCGCAGATCACCAGGCTGATCCCGATGCTCAGCGGACTGGAGTTGTTGATCGCGGCAAAGTGGATCCCGAAAAATCCGAGAACGAATTCGCCGAGATAAAGCACAAAGATCGCCCCGGTGGCGGCCACGACGCCCAGCCTGAATCGCTGGGTAACGTGAATGATGCCCGTGCGATAGGCGAGCAGAAGCACCATTAGCGTAAGAAAAGTGAGTCCGACGGCCTGCATGGCGATTCCGGGAAAGCGCAGATTCACCACTGCCGAAATGCCGCCCAACAGCAGGCCTTCGAGCAAGGCATAGATCGGCGCCGTGACCGCCGCCCATTCTTTTTTGAAGGCAGTGATCATTGCGAAGATAAATCCGCCGATCCCGCCGGCGAATGTCAGAGGCATCGCGCTCTCCGGCGCCTGGGCGAACATGTGCCAGGTCCACGCTGCCGTCGCGATCGAGCAAAGCAGAAGGAGCCCGGTCTTGTTCACCGTGCCCTCAAGAGTCATTCCCTCGCCCGCGGAATACGGTAGTCCGCGAAAAACCCGATCGCTAAGCGCCGGGTTGGCGGTTCTCATCAATTGAGCCATGTCATTCTCCCCTGTGGGCCTCTTTTTGCCGGCAGCGCACCGGCAGCAGGACCCGCACCGGCCTCGGAATCGGCTCGCGCGCACACACACCGAGCCCCTCGGGCCTTATGATTATCAATGATACGCGCCGTGGGACCGCCTCTCCGCCAACCGTGAGATTTGGTGAAGCCCTCCGGGCTGTTTCCGCATCGTTCTATTTGCAATGACAACCATACGAGAGCTCGGCCAGCGCTCTTTTGAGCGGACCCTCGCTAGCGCCAAACGCACCATGGTGCTGACTGAGATCATGAAGCTGGCCCTCGACAGCTTTCGGGTCAACAAGGTCCGCTTCATCCTTACCGCGCTTGGCATGGTCATTGGAGCAGCGTCCCTGGTGCTGGTCGTGACCATCGGCAAGACCGGCAAGCAATACATCCAGAATGAAATTCAGGGCATCGGGCTCAACGAGGTCGAGGTCGAGTATGCGGGCGGAGGCGCCTCCTCGGCCGAGTCGCAGGACTATCGCAGCGACTTTCTCACCCGCGACGACGAAATTCAGGTTGAGCAGCAGGTGCCTGCCGTCATGGCCTCGTCGCCCGTCCTCGACATGCCCGACCGCATCAGCCTCGGCAATGGCGTCGAGAAGGACATTTTGGTTCTTGGCGTGGCTCCCGAATACAGGATCGTGCGCAACCTGGTCATTGTCAGCGGCCGGTTCTTCGACGATCAGGACGACTCAGGCGACGCCAAGGTTGCCGAGGTGACCATTCCTTTTGCCCAGGAGCGCTTCGGCAGCGTCGATGCGGCCGTCAACCAGACCTTTGAGATCAAGGGCATGCCCTTCACCATCATCGGCGTCTTCAAAGAACGCGTTCCCACCTTCGGGCAGACTGAAATCGCCGACCAGACCGTCCTGATTCCGTACAATGTCGCGCGCTATTTCACCGGCACCAATGAGGTCAAGCAGCTTTATTTCTCGATCCGCGATTCGAGCGAGGTGGAATCGGCGGCCGACCAGATCCTGGAGGTGATTCAGAGGCGCCATCAGCCGACCTCTGTCTACCATAAGCAGACGCTGACTGCTGTGCTCGATATGGCCGGGTCGATCTCGACCGCGCTGACCCTGATTCTGCTGCTGGTTTCAGCGGTCACGATGGTGGTTGGCGGGGTGGGCATCATGAACATCATGCTGGCCAGTGTGCGGTCGCGCATTCGCGAGATCGGCATCCGCAAGGCCCTCGGCGCGACCTCGCGCGAGATCAAGCTGCAATTCCTGCTGGAAGCGGTCTTTATCTCGCTCAGCGGCGGAATCGTGGGTACTTTGCTTGGCCTCGCCGTTCCGCTCTCGATCCGGTTCTTCACCTCGTATCACGTGGCTACTTCAGGCCTGGCGGCCATCGTCGCTCTGCTCTCCTCGACTCTGGTTGGCGTCGTCTTTGGAACCCTGCCGGCGACCCGCGCCGCGCAGATGGATCCGGTCGAGTCATTGAAGTACGAATAGCGAGTTGCCGCGAGACTGTGCGGAAAGAACGCTCAAGCGGTGGACTTTGTTCCTCCGGAGGCCCGCTCCTCCAGCATCACCGGGATTCCGTCTTCGACCGGATACCGCCGCCCGCATCCGCGGCACCGCAGGGCCCCTTCGGCCGCCGTTTCGAGCTTTTCGTGGCAGACCGGGCACACCAACACTGCCAGCAGGGAAGACAAATCCATCTCGGGCATGGAAAGAGTTTAGATCGTTCCTGAAGCGGAACATGAAACGGACCCGGGGGCGCCCCATCCTACGCGCTCATCGTTTTTGCGCGTAGGGTGGGAGACCGCAATGGCCAGTTGCTAAAGCGTTTTCACAAATGGTGTAAGGGAGCAAGTGGTTCTCTACGCAGGCGTTCCGTCAAAGAACGCCTGCACGTAGTCAACTCCTC
>DATAWF010000206.1:0-8476 GCA_036267335.1 Acidobacteriaceae bacterium | reverse complement strand
CCCCCCCACCCCACAGTATTTGTGAAAACGCTATGGTTGTCGGCCCTTGCCCCCCAGCAACATCGCCCCCAAGCCGTTTACCATGACAGCAGGACAAACCAAATCCGATGGAATCGACAACAGAACAAGGCCATCTTCTGAACGGCAATGAGATTGCGGCCGGCATCAAGGCCGAAGTGAAGGCCGAGGTCGAGCGCCTCGCGAGGCAGGGAATCCGCCCCGGTCTGGCCGCGGTGCTGGTCGGCCACGTGCCCGCCTCCGAGATTTATGTCCGCAGCAAGGTCCAGACCTGCGAATCCCTGGGGCTCTTCAGCGAGCTCATCACCCCGCCCGAGACCGTGACCACCGAAGAAATGCTCGCGTTGATCGACGATCTGAACCACCGGGAGGACATTGACGGAATTCTCGTTCAGCTCCCGCTGCCTCCTCAGGTCAACGCCAAGCAATTGCTCGAAGCGGTCAGCCCGGAGAAAGACGTAGACGGCTTCCATCCGGTGAATGTCGGAAGGCTGCAAACCGGTCAGCCGGCCCTTGCGCCCTGTACGGCGGCGGGCGTACTCGAAATTCTCAAGCGCAGCGGAATCCCCATCGCCGGGCGCAACGCCGTCGTGCTGGGCCGCAGCGATATTGTCGGCAAGCCTTCCGCGATCCTGCTCCTTGCCGAAAATGCCACTGTCACGATATGCCATTCGAAGACCCGGGACCTCGCCGGATTTACCCGGCGTGCGGATATCCTGGTCGCGGCGATCGGCAAGCCCGCCTTCGTGACCGAAGAGATGATCCAACCCGGCTCGACGGTCATCGACGTCGGCATCAACCGCGTCACGGCGCGTGAGGAATTCGAGAAATACTTCGCTGGCGACCGGCGCCGGGAAGAGGCCTTCGCCAAGCGGGGCTCGACCCTCGTCGGCGATGTGCATCCGCGCGCGTTGGCGCTGGCTGGCGCCTACACGCCTGTCCCCGGAGGCGTCGGTCCTTTAACCATTGCGATGCTGATGTCCAACACCGTTCGCGCCGCCAAGCTCCGCCGCGGACTCGCCGTTTAGAGGCCCCACTGGGATGCTACGCGTTGGCTTGACCGGCGGTCTGGGAAGTGGCAAAAGCGCCGTCTCGGCGATCTTCTCCGAGCTTGGCGCCGCGGTCCTCTCTGCCGATGACGTCGCTCGGCGGCTCATGCAGCCCGGCGAAGAGGTCTACGCCGCGATCGTTTGCCAGTTCGGCGGCGGCGTGGTCCAACCCGACGGCGCCCTCGACCGCGGTCGCCTGGCCCGCCTCGCTTTCGAGCAAGACCAGGGCCCGGCACTCAATCGCATCGTTCACCCCGCCACCGTCGCTGCGGAAGAGGAATGGATGGCGGCCCTGCGAAAGCAAAACCCGGCAGCCATCGCCATCGTCGAATCGGCGCTCATCTTCGAAGTTGAGAAGTGGGGAACGGCTCCGGGCTGGGTCAGCCACTTTGACCGCATCATCCTCGTGACCGCCCCGGAGCAGCTCAAGCTGGAGCGCGTGATTGCCCGAGCCATCCGTGCCTCCGGCGGCGATGAAAGCCGCAGAGCCATCTTGGAGCGCGATGCGCGGGCGCGCATGGCTCTCCAGATTCCCGACCGCGAAAAGCTGGACCGCTGCGACTTCGTTATCGCCAACCACGGCTCCCTTGCCGAAATGCGCTCCCAGGTTGAGTCGATCTATGCTCGGCTTTTGGCCGAGAATGTAGGCTATCCATGAGAGTTCGCCAGCTTGTTCTCATCCTGTTTCTGCTTGGGGCGTTCGTCTATCTCACCTCCCGCGGCCACCTCTTTGGCCCTCCCGGGACGCCGTTGCTGAGCCGCATCGAGGGCTCCGTCCCCGCCGGCCTGGAGCTCACGACCGCCGACGCCCAGCCTGCATTCACTCCGCAGGAACAGAACAACATCTCGGTTTACAAGCGGGTCCTGCCCACCGTGGTCAACGTGACCTCCACCCAGCTTGCCTACGACTTCTTTTATGGAATCGAGCCGCAGCAAGGGCAGGGTTCCGGATTCGTGCTGACCAAAGATGGACGCATCCTCACCAACTACCACGTCGTCGAGGGAGCGCAGCGGGTCGAAGTAACTCTGGCCGACAAGCATCGCTACTCCGCTCAGGTCGTCTTGCAAGATCCCGGCCATGACATTGCTCTGCTGCAGATCAATGCCAACAATCTGACGCCCGCCGTCCTTTCCGAGTCGCGCGACCTCCAGGTCGGCCAAAATGTCTATGCCATCGGCAATCCCTTCGGCCTCAATGGAACGATGACCACTGGAATCATCAGCTCCATCCGCTCCGTGCGGGAGCCGGGGGGCACTCTGATCGAGAACGCCATCCAAACGGATGCCGCCATCAACCCCGGCAACTCCGGCGGCCCGCTGTTGAACTCTCGCGGCGAGGTCATCGGCATGAACACGATGATCGCCAGCAACGGGGCGGAACAGAACTCCGGCATCGGCTTTGCTATTCCCGTCGATACCCTTCGGGCCATCCTCTCCGACTTCCAGAAATATGGCAGGGTCCGCCGGCCCTCGCTGGGGATCGAATCGCTGTCCATTGGACCCGATCTGGCGGAGCAGATTGGATTGCCCGCTGATTCCGGGGTCTTGATCCAACGCGTAATCCCCGGGGGCGCGGCCGAGCGTGCCGGCCTACACGGCGGAAATCAAAGGGCTTATCTCGGAAACACGCCCATCTATCTTGGCGGTGACCTCATCGTCGCGATCGATTCGCAACAGGTCTCGAGCACCCAGGATCTCTCCGAAATCATGGACCAGCATCAGGCCGGTGACAATGTGACGGTCACCTTGTATCGCGGACGCCGGCAGATGACCGTCAAGGTCACGCTCGGCGAGGCGGCGCAGGTGTCGACTTAGCCATCGGCGAGGCCGGCATGTCTCTAGTTAGCCATTAGATAGCCCAATTGGGTGATTGTTCGAGGCGAGCGCCGAGGAGCAAACTCCTTTGCATGCAATCCTCCAGCACCACCTGGATCGAAATAGGGGTGAGCGCGGTAGGCCTGATCGGCCTTCTCGTGCTGCTGGCGCCGGCCCTCGGACGCGGGCCGAAACGCTCGGAGGATGGCTGGCTTTTTCCTGTGAAACTTACCTGCTTGCTCGCTCGTTGGATCGGGCTGGCATTGGGAGTGGGAGCCGTCGCGTATGCCGGCCACACTCTCCTGGCTTCCACCATCGCGAACTGGGGCGCTTGGGCCAGTTTCGCTTTCGGATTTGTCTTGGTTCCTCTCGTTTTGTCTCATTGGCCCGAGCCCGTCGTCTTCGATCGGGCCGGTCTCTGGAAGCGTGGCAATCCCATGAGCCGTATCCGCTGGGAAGAGCTTGCTTACGTCCGGCAATACGACATTCGCAACGACCGCGGCATCGTGATCCACAGCGTCTATGGCAAGCAGCTTGTGGTCGACGAGATCTCCTACGGTTCAGCCCAGTTGTTGGACAAGTTGATGGAGCTTCATCCCGTTCCTCTCCATACGAACGGCGAAGATCATGTCCTGTCGATCCTGAAAACCCCGCTTCCCCGCGTGCCCGTTCCTCGGCGGTTGGAGCGCGAGAATGGGATCCGCGAAATTCCTGTTTCCTCCCCTCTCCAAAGACCGGAATAAGACATCCTCCTCTTTTCCAGCCCAACCGCCTTTGCTTTTCTTTCTGTCATCCCCGAAAGGAATCTGGGGGGCCCCAGGTCTTGTTTTTGAGACCTGGGATCTGCCAGCGACTATCGAGAACCGATCACTGGCGGGTGGCCCATTCAAGCCCGGTTTTGGCTTGAGTGGGGATTCGCAATGGGTAGCCAGCGCGCCAGCGCAACCGACAACTGACTACTGACAACTTCTTGCCGGCCCGCTGGATGAGAAGATAGAAACAGCTTAGGCTCGGCTGGAGCCTAGCCATTTCTGCCACTTCTGGATTGCAGCACAATGCTGAGAATCGTTTCTACCCATGTATTTCTGCGCCAGCGGCTGCATCCCGGCCTGCTGGAGTCGCTGGCCAAAGGCGGCGCCCAAGGCGTCGAGTTCTTCGCCGCCCGTCAGCATTTCGACTATGCCACCCGGGCCCATGTCCAGGAGATCGCCAATTGGTTCCGCTCCAGTCCCCTGCAGCCCTTTTCCATCCACATGCCGCTCTTCGCCGATGCGGAGATGGGCCGCAGCGGCGCGCCTCCCGTCAACGTCATCCATCCCGACAAAGCCCGGCGCATCGATGGCATGGATGAGATCAAGCGCGCTCTCGAGGCCGCTGAGTTGCTGCCGCTGAAGTTCCTCGTTCTCCACCTGGGAGAACGCGAGGACGGATGGAATCCGCGCACGGTCGAGCACGCGCTCACCGCAATCGAGCATCTGCAGGCCTTCGCCCGTCCTCTGGGCGTAAAGCTTCTGCTTGAAAACATTCAGAACGAGGCGACGCGCCCTGAGCACCTCCTCGAGATTCTTGCGATCGGCCATTTCAAAGATGTCGGTGTCTGCCTCGACCTCGGCCATGCCCACATTGGAGAAGGGGTTCGCGCCGGCATCGAGGAAGCCAAGGGGGCGATCTTCTCCGCCCACATCCATGACAACCATGGCATGAAGGACGAGCATTTGTGGCCGGGCGAGGGAACCATCCCCTGGGAAGAGAGCATGGAGGCATTGCGCACAGCACCCAACCTCGCGGGAGCTGTGCTCGAGATCCACTACCAGTCGGACGATTCGCCGGCGATTGTTTCTGAGCGGGCGGCCGCCAGCTTCCGCAAGCTCGGATTGGAATAACCGCCATGGCCGATGAGACAAAACCGGAGAGCGAAACCCCGGCAGCAGGCCCTGCACAGCCGCACGCGGCCACCATCGCCTCCCTGGCGCAACACGACGGGCAGCGGGTCACTCTGCGCGGATGGCTCTACAATCTGCGCGAAAGCGGCAAGCTTCTCTTTCCCATCTTCCGCGACGGCACCGGCACGGTGCAGGGAATTGTGCCCAAGGCCGCCGTCACGCCCGAAGTCTTCGACCGCGTGCGCGGGCTTACCCAGGAATCGAGTGTCATCGTTACCGGCAAAGTTCGCGCCGACAAGCGTGCTCCGGGCGGCTTTGAGCTCGACGTTGAAGACGTCGCGGTGGTGCAGCGGGTGTCCGAAGAACGGCCGTTCCCCATCACGCTCAAGGAGCATGGCGTTGACTTCCTCATGGAGCATCGCCATCTCTGGATCCGAACCCCCCGCCAATCCGCGATTCTGCGCATCCGTGCCGAGATCGTCAAAGCCGCGCGGGATTTTCTTGACGACAATGGATTCGTCCTGACCGATCCTCCCATCCTGACCCCGGCGGCCTGCGAGGGTACCAGCACGCTCTTTCCCGTCGATTACTTCGGCGATCCGGCCTACCTCACCCAAAGCGGGCAGCTTTACATCGAGAGCACGGCTCTGGCCTTGGGCAAGGTTTATTCCTTCGGCCCTACGTTTCGCGCGGAGAAGTCGAAGACCCGCCGCCATCTGACCGAATTCTGGATGGTCGAGCCCGAGATCACTTACTCCACTCTGGAAGACGTTATGTTGCTGGCGGAGCAGTTTTTGAGCTTCATCATCGGGCGGGTGCTCGCGCGCCGGGCGGCGGATCTCGCGGTCTTGGGGCGGGATACCGCGAAACTCGCTGCGATCCAGGCGCCCTTTCCCCGCATCACCTATGACCAGGCAGCCGCGATGCTCAACGATGCATTCGAGCGCGGATTGTTAGAGCAAAAGTTCGAATATGGCAACGACTTCGGCTCGCCGGATGAGACCTATCTCTCCGCGCAGTTCGATCGTCCTGTCATGGTGCATCGCTATCCCGCCGCCATCAAAGCCTTTTACATGGAGCCTGATCCGGAAAACCCGAGCCTTGCCCTCTGCGTGGATGTACTCGCCCCCGAGGGATACGGCGAGGTCATCGGAGGATCGCAGCGCGTCTCCTCCTACGATCTGCTCAAGAGCAGGATCGAGGAGCACCATCTGCCGCTCGAATCCTTTGAGTGGTATCTCGACCTCCGCCGCTACGGCTCGGTTCCTCACGGCGGCTTCGGGATGGGAATCGAGCGCGCCGTGGCCTGGATCTGCGGCCTTGAGCATGTGCGCGAAACCATTCCCTTTGCCCGCACCCTCAACCGCATCTACCCCTAGAGGGCATTTTCAGCGGAAAGACATGCTTTTTCGCTCTTCTTGCCGTCCTTCCCTTGGTGGCCCATTCAAGCCCGGCTTTGGCTTGAGTGGGGCCTTTGCTTTTCTTTCTGTCATTCCCGTAGGGAATCTGCTGTTAGTTTTTTTCGCCGTTTACGCCCGCAAACCTGTCATCTCGACCGAAGGCGGCTCAAATGCGCCGCCGTAGGAGAGAGATCTGCATTTCGTTTGCGCGGAATCTGCTTTTCGCTGACTCGCCAACTTGCGAACTCGCTGACTCGCTGTTTTTGCATTTCTTTCTGTCATTCCCGGAGGGAATCTGCTGTTGTCGCGTGTATGACGCAATCGCCATTGCCCTGTCATCTCGACCGAAGGCGGCTCAAATGCGCCGCCGTAGTGGAGAGATCTGCTTTTTGCTAAAAGCTAAAAGCTAGTAGCGAGTAGCTAACCGGGGCGGGAAGGGCCCGGCTTCAGCCGGGCCGTAAAGACTGCATCAAGCGAGCGGCTTCAGCCGCTGAGGGAAGGTTTCAGCACCCAAACCTCACACCATGTCCTCATTCTGGAGAAACATCGCGAGCAGAAAAATTTCCCCTGTCAACCGCCGTCATCCCGAGGAGCGCCGAGCGTAGGCGAGGTGCGACGAAGGATCCCTGTATTTCTCACTCGCCAAAACCAAACCTGTCATCTCGACCGGAGACGGCGCGGAGGCGCGGTCGTAGTGGAGAGATCTGCATTTGCTAAAAGCTAGAAGCTAAAAGCTAGAAGCTAGTATCGAAGACCGCGGATCGCGGCGCACCGGATTCCTTATCATTGCTTGGCGAGAGGAAAGTCATGACCGCAAAGTCCGAGAATCCGTTTCCGCGCCCGCACTCCCTTCCTGAGGCTGCCCTTCACGGCGGCGTGCAATCGCTGCCACCGCGCCGGTTGCGCATCCTCGGCATCCCGCTTGATCTCGGGCAATCGCGCCGCGGTGTCGATATGGGGCCTTCCGCCGTGCGCGTTGCAGGCCTGCAGGCGCGTCTCGAGTTGCTAGGGCACACGGTAACCGATGGAGGCAACATCGGCGTTCATCAGCCGGAAACGCGCCGCGTCGGCGAGGAACATTCCCGATACGTTCACGAGATCGCCGAGACCTGTGGCAATGCGGCCCAGAGAGTAATCAAGATTCTGGAAGACGGCATCACGCCGGTGATCCTGGGCGGCGATCATTCGCTCGCCGTCGGAACGGTTTCCGGGATAGCTGAGTTTTACCGGCGCCTGGAGCAGAAGATCGGTCTGGTGTGGATCGACGCCCATTCCGACATGAACACTCCCGAAACCTCGCCCAGCGGCAATGTTCATGGGATGCCGTTGGCGGCATTGCTCGGCCTCGGTCCAACCCCGCTGTCGAACCTTCTCGGCTGGTCGCCCAAAATTGCGCCAGAGCATACGGCGCTTGTCGGCGTGCGCGACATCGACGCCACTGAGAAGGAAAACATCCGCCGCGCCGGCCTTGCCGGCGTCTACACCATGCGCGACATCGACGAGCGGGGAATGCGTGCGGTGATGGAAGAAGCCTTGGCGGTCGCCGGAAAGGGAACCGCCGGTTATCACGTCTCCTTGGACATGGACTGGGTCGATCCCGAGGATGCGCCCGGCGTCGGTACGCCGGTACGCGGCGGCGCGACTTACCGCGAAGCCCATCTCGCGATGGAGACTCTAGCCGAGCATGGCAGGCTGTTGAGCTTTGAGGTGGTCGAGATCAATCCGGTCATCGACGAGCACAACCGCACCGCTGAGCTGGCAGTCGAGCTGATCTCATCCGCCTTCGGCAAAAAGATTCTCTAGGGACGCTCGGAAGAAGTCGCCGTTTTGAAAGGGCACGGTCCCACAAAAAATTTGCTTTTGCTTTTCTTTCTGTCATTCCCGGAAGGGAATCTATTTCTGTCGCGAGTTGACGCAATCGCGACTGCCCTGTCATCTCGACCGAAGACGGCGCGGAGGCGCGGTCGTAGTGGAGAGATCTGCATTTCGTTTGCGCGGAATCTGCTTTTCGCTGACTCGCCAACTTGCGGACTCGCTGACTCGCTGCATTTGCATTTAGCTTTTCGCTGACAACTGACAGACGGAGGTGCCGCAAGTGGCAACCCGTCGCCCGATTCCCAACCATCTCCGGCCCATAGAATGAAGAACGACATGGCGAAAAAACTCCGCGTGGGCGTGCTCTTCGGCGGGCGCAGCGGCGAGCATGAGATCTCGCTGCTTTCCGCCGCTTCCGTTTTGCAAGCGATCGATCCGGCCAAGTACGACGTGGTGCCCATCGGCATCACCAAAGAAGGGCGATGGGTAGCGTCGA
>DATAWF010000205.1:0-20357 GCA_036267335.1 Acidobacteriaceae bacterium | reverse complement strand
CGGCAAAGTCAGCAGCGCCGGTATCCAGAACGACGTTGCGCATCCGCGATCGCGCCGCAATGGGCTTTCTGGTGACCATCACCACTTCCCGGCATTCTGGAATTGCTAACAGCTCCGCGACGGTGGCGCCGCCGACTTGCCCGGTACCACCGAGGATGATGACGACGAAATTCTGCTTCATAAATGGCCAATCCACGGAAACAAGTTCCCCGGCGATTCAATTGAGCGGCAAAAGAGAGCGGGCCGGTTTCCGCCTGCCGGCCCGCAAGTTTGTTGAGGTACGTTTTGGAGAATCGCGCGATAGCATTTTCGGAAATGGTATGGACCGAAGCTACGGACCCTGAGTGGATTTTTCCTCGAGAAAAATCCACCCGATAGGACCCTCCAAAGGTTCACAGTATTTCCGAAAATGCCTTAGTTGTTGGCGGTAGAAAGGCCGCTATCAACCACGACCACGTCTTTGGCCCGCGATTTCGGGGTTACGACAAGATTGGTCACTTTGCCATTCTCGACGTGGCCCTCGACCGTTGTTTGGCCGGGAGCGTGCAGTTTGAAGTCCGCGGTCCACTCCTTTGGCCAGGCCGGCAACAGTTGAATGCGCTTGCCGTCGGTCTGCATCAGCATCAGTTGCAGCGTGATCATGCCGGTGCCGCCGTTGTCGAGATCGGGGATCCAGTCGTGCCCCGCCTTCCAAAACCATTGGAAACGCTGGTCGCCGTAGTCGGTAAACTCGGCTATTGCGGCCTTCTGCGCCACATCGGTCAGCCCCAGGACTGCAGATTGCGGGCCATCCTGTCCCCAGCAGGTGTCCTGGGGAAAGCGCCGCGCGGCGAAGGCGGTGCGCGCCAGCGTCAGATCGGGCTTGCCCACTCCATAGAGGCGATAGGGGAACGCAACGTAGAGCTCAGGATTCTCGCTATTGCTGGTTCTGCCATATTGCTCGGCGGGAAGGATGGTGGGCTTTCCATCCGGATCCCCGCCCGTGGGTGTGCGCGGCAGTTTTCCGTTCGCCGTTTTGCCGGTGGCGATCGGCGGCAGCGCATTCAGAATCTCCTGCCACCGGCTGCGCTGGGCTTCGGTCGTCAGATTTTTAGGCAGCGCCAGGAGCCGGGGCAGCACATCCTTGAGCCCGGCGATGTCCGGGGTGGGATTCACGGCATTGATCTGGTAGGTTTCCAGAGACTGCGACGGAAACATCCGGATCTTGCCGTCGGCGGTACGCGGCCAGTGCACACCGTAGTAGGTCACGATGGCATCGGCGAAGGGAACGATGTCTTTGCGCGCGAACGCGGCGTCCCCGGTAAGGTCGTATTGATCCAGCATCTCCGCAATCACTTCCAGCGTGCCTTGGATGTGATAGCGCATCCAGGGGCTCTTCAGCTCCGTGGTCGGATTGTCCCAGCCAAAGTCGTTCAGATTGGGAACCCCCCAGAAATATTGGGTTTCGACAAACGCCGCTCCGGCGTGGTGGAAATAGAGCTGTGTCCGGTCTTCGGCGAGCGGAAGGGCCTGGACATACATGTCAAACCACGGCTTCAGCAGGTCGAGGTCTCCGGTTGCGACTAGCGGCCAGTAAAGCAGGCGGTTGTTCTGGTTCCAATAAGAATTGCCCCAAGCGCGGAAATCGGGACCATGGTTCCGGTTGGTCGATTCGACTCCCTCTGGCATGTCGTGACCGACGGTGAAGAGGCCGCCGTTGAATTTGGTGGGGAAAGCGCCGCGCGACGAGGCGGCCATCATGTAGCGCTGCATGACATAGCCTTGCGAGACTTTTTCCGCGTCGGCGCTGCCGGTGAGATGAATCCAGCTTCGCTCCCAGAAGCTGCGCCACCACTGCTGGCTGGCGGTTCGCGCGGCAGCAAGCGGGAGAGCATTTACCTGCTTGACCAATGCATTGAGGCTCGCCGTCCAGGCCGCAGGCGAGCTGGGCGGCGCCTGGGCAAGCGCCACGATGTCGACCCGGAGGTTTCGTTCCGGCGCGGTCGACTTAAGCGTGTGGTCGTCGCTCGCGACGAGTCCGGGGCCGGTGAGCGCCGCTCCAAAGCAGCGATGCAGCAAGGGATCGGGATATTTGCTGACGAGCGGATCCAGGTGTTCCTGCGAGAGCACGAGCGGGTAAACACTGGATTGATTGAAGTGATACCAGGTGAGCTGGTTTTTGGACGCCGGCAGAACAGTATCGGCCTCGAAGTTCAGGGGAACCGGATGATTGCCGAACTCGAATAGGCCGCCTTTTTCCGGGGAGGGTTGATTGTAGGGC
Organism: Acidobacteriaceae bacterium; assembly: GCA_036267335.1. Lineage (GTDB taxonomy): Bacteria > Acidobacteriota > Terriglobia > Terriglobales > Acidobacteriaceae > PALSA-350. Next base: position 18,097 of record DATAWF010000205.1, on the reverse strand, counting down.
TGGGTTTGGGTTCGCCACAGCTCCAGCTTCGCTTCCAGGGCTGCCGGCTGCGCCAGATGAGCCTCGACGTGAATAACCGGGTGATTGGCGTCGGCCCAAACGGTGATGGCGTTGGCGCCGCTGCGAAGCTCGATACTGCCGTCCTCGAGGCGCAGGACCTGCTTGAAGTCTTGAACGCCGGCAAAGGGATTGGGCGTCAAATGGATGCGAATGCGGCCCAGCTTCACCAGCATGCCCAGGTTGGTCCATGCATCCGATTTGGCCACCAGCAGCACCAGGTCGCCGTTCTGCTCGGTCCAGACATTGGCGGCAAGGTCACCGTTGCCGATGGGCATGGAATCGTTTTCGTTCTGTCCCAGGGTGGTCCACGTGACGTCATTCACAGCGATGGAGGAGGTGTTGGCCGCTCCGGTATTGTTTGCTGCTTCGGCGTACGGAGTCCCAAAGCAGGCGGCGCCTAGCAGGAGCGCGCAAATATGAGCGAAAGCTTTCTTTGAATTCATGAGGGCGCCTATCCGCGCGGCAGCTCGGCCGCGGCAACGAGCATTTTTCCGAGCCTGTCCTGGCTTTGCTGCTGTCCGGGCTTCGGGGCTATAGCATTTTCGCTTTAAGCGCATGGCAAAAAGCTGCTCTGAACGCGGCCGTTCCACCGAAGAACCGGGTCCCCGGCAAGCGAAGCTTGCTGGGGCGGGAAGTACGGCCGTTCTTAGCCGATCTCGCCACGTCACAGTAAAAACGAAAATGCGTTCATTCCACCTGGAACAGTATCTATGGAAGGCGGTCGGCCCTCAACCTGAAACATTGCTGGTTGCGCCCTGCCAGTCCCCAAGGGAAGAAAATAATTCTGCACCCGGAGCCCGCCTACAGCAGAGGCATTTTTGCCGGATACCTCTCCCGGATACCTCTCCTGGTACTTTGGAAGTGCAAATCCGCCGGGCTCGAGGGCGCCGGCAATGAGCGCACCGCGCATGGCAAATCCAACGACGGCTAGCCTCGCACGCAGGAACAAAGGCTGGCTGCTGCTGCGGACCGCGGTAGCGTTGGCGGCGGTTGGTGCGATTACGTCGGTCTTTGTCGCGCATCGCAGCTCGGTCAACTCGGCGACAGTCGGTTTTTGCTATCTCATCGCCATCCTGATTTTTGCGACGGTGTGGGGCTTTACCGAATCGGCAGCCGCTTCGATCGCGGCCATGCTCTGCTTCAATTTCTATTTCATGCCTCCAACCGGCACCTTTACGGTTTCCGATCCGCAGAATCTGGTGGCTCTGGTTACCTTTTTGGCGACTGCGTTGACCGCCAGCCGCCTCTCCGCGCGCTTGAAATACCGGACCAAGGAGGCCCTGGACCGCCAGCGGGAGATCGAGAGGCTGTACTCTCTGAGCCGGTCGATTCTGCTGACGGTGACGGCCGAACCGCCGGCCAAAGAGATCGCACGCCAGATCGCCAGCATGTTCGACTCTCCCGCGGTGGCGTTGTACGATCGCGGCGCGGATGAAACTTTTCTCGCCGGGCCGGAGGCCCTCTCCGGTATCGATACGCAGTTGCGCGAGACGGCAGCGCGCCCGGGAGTGCGCCGGGGAGACGGAACGTTTCTGGCCTCGATCCACCTTGGCGGCGAGCCCATCGGCGCGCTCGCAGTCCGAGGCACGAATCTTTCCGATGCCGCGCTGCAGTCGCTGCTTAACCTTGTCGCGGTAGGGCTGGAGCGTGCGCGCGCCCAGGAGAGCATCAACCGGGCGGAGATTGCCCGGCAGAGCGAGGAGCTGAAATCGACGCTGCTCGACGCCATCGCCCATGAATTCAAAACTCCGCTCACCTCGGTCAAGGCCGTCACCACCGACCTGCTCTCCGACTCCGCCGACCCGCTCACCGAGCAGCAGCGCAGCCTGCTGACCATCGCCGATGAAGAGGCGGACCGCATGGCGCGGCTGGTGAGCGAGGCGATTCAACTCGCAAGAATCGAGGGCGGCGAATTTCAATTGCGCCGCGAGGTTCATTTTCCGAGCGCGCTTCTTGCCGCCGCCATTCGCCAAACCAAGCCTCTAACCGCGGGAAGGGAGCTCACGGTGCAGGCCGCCGACGATCTCCCGCTGGTGGTGGCCGATGCCGGCCTGATCCAGATGGTCATTGCTCACCTGATCGACAATGCGGTGAAATACTCGCCGCCGGGCAGCCCGATCGGAGTGGGGGCGAGGCCCGGCGAGGAAGGCGTCATTCTCTATGTAGCCGATCAGGGAACGGGAGTGGCGGAAACTGACCAGGCCCGCATCTTCGACAAGTTTTACCGCGCGGGCAAAGGAGATTCCTTTCATGAAACCGGAATGGGCCTTGCGATCGCGCGCGAGATTGTTCATGCCCACGGCAAGGAGATCGCTGTCCGCAGCGCGCCGGGCAAGGGCTCGGAGTTTTATTTTGCGTTGCCGATTGCGCCGGCAGGGAGCATGGAATGAGCGAAGGCCGCATTCTTGTTGTCGATGACGATCCACAGATTCGCCGCACGATGAAGGCCGCCCTTACCTCTCACGGCTATGAGGTGAGCGATGCGCGCTCCGGAGAGGAAGCGCTCGAGAAACTGCGGCTGGAGTCCTATGACCTGGTGCTGCTGGACATGAACATGCCGGGCATCGGCGGCATCGAGACTTGCCGGATGATTCATGACGGCTCCGACATTGCCACCATCATGCTCACGGTCCGGAACTCCGAGCGGGACAAGGTGGAGGCACTCGACGCCGGAGCTGACGACTATGTGACCAAGCCTTTCAGCACTCCGGAGCTGCTGGCGCGGATTCGAGCGCTTTTGCGGCGTTTGTCGCCCGCACCGAGCGACGCCGATCTGCAGAATCTGAATCTGGAAGGAATCAAGATCGACCTTGCTTCGCGGCAGGTGTCGGTGCAAGGCCGCGTCTCGCGGCTGACGGCCAAGGAATTCGATGTGCTGTCCTACCTGCTCGTCCGTCCCAACCGCACCATTGCGCATCGAGAGCTGCTCCAGGCGGTCTGGGGGCCGGATTATGGGGATGAGCTCGAATATCTGCGGGTCTTTATCAACCGCTTGCGCAAGAAGCTCGAGCCCGATCCGTCTAAGCCCCGCTTTCTGGTGACTGATGCCTGGGCCGGCTATCGCTTTCACATCCCTCATTAAGGCAGATTTCCTGTTGCTATGAGGCGCCAAGAGCGTTTTCACTTGAAGTGTTTACAAAAGCAATCCTCGTACGTGGCCGTTTCATCGAAAAACGGCCACTCCTAACCACTCTCTCCATCTCAGAGGAAAAGTGAAAACGCTCTGGATCCGCAGGGAGCGGCTTTTCTTGATGAAAAGCCGCGTTTGTCGCGGTTGTTTCGGGGCATACCTACAGGAAATCTGCCGTAAACCGAAGCGGGCCGCAACTCGCTCTTCACGACGCTGCCTGGCTAACCCTCTGACCTGCTAACTCGCTGATCCGCTGCGCCTGTTATGGGATCGTTAGGTCTCGTTTATGCGCTGTTTATCCCGGTTCTTCGAGAATCGGCGAAGCATGGAAACGAAAGGCCAATGCGAGAAAAGTACCGCTGAACGCGCCGGCCGGTCGCTCGCGGGAAGCTACGAAACAGAAGAATCCTCCTGTCTCGTAGTCCATGTGCTCTTCACCGATTTCCAGGCCACGGCCGCGGCTCTGGAGACCGCGGCATCGCTAGCGAGCTCTCTGGCGGCCAGAATTCAGCTCCTTGCCTTTCAAGCTGTGCCCTATACGGTGCCGTTGGATATGCCGCCGGTCTCCGCCGAGTTTATCGAGAAGCGGCTCTTCGATCTGATCTCCCGCCTGGATAGGGGCGCACGCGAGGCCGGCGCCCACTTGTATCTATGCCGGAACCGCCGCGAGGCCCTTTTGCAAGTGTTGGCTCCCCACTCGCTGGTGGTGATTGGCGCCCGCCGCTTGTGGTGGCCTCTCTCGCGCAACAAGATTGTGGCGGCACTGCGCTCCGCCGGACACCACGTGCTGCTGGCGGACCCAGGGGCCAAAGGAAGGAAGCCAGAATTGCGGCAAGCGCCATCGATCGCCCGGCATGCAGTGCGCTCCGGCCAACCAGGTTCGATCTCAACCGTTTTTGAGGCGAAAGCGAGGTAACCGATGCTCGATCTTTTCTATGTCGCCGTCGTAGTCGCATTTTTTGCTCTTTTGTGGGGATTCACCAAGGCATCCGATCGCCTTTAGGAGCTCAGCCATGGAATACGGAATTGCAGGAATCGTAGCGTTTTTCCTGTTCGTTTACCTGATGTACGCCCTGCTTCGGCCGGAACGTTTCTGAGGAGTTGCGATGACGATAGTCGGAATTGCGCAGATACTGATCTACTTCGCGCTGTTAGTCGCCGTCACCAAACCGGTGGGCGTGTTCATGTACCGCGTCTTTGAAGGCAAGCGGACCTTCCTTCACCCGATCCTACGTCCGCTGGAAGTCGCGTTTTATAAGCTCGGGGGAATTCGCGAGGACGAGGAGCACTCGTGGATGCGCTATGCCGCGGGTATCATCTCCATCAGCTTCTTCAGCTTCCTCTTCGTGTATGTGTTGCAGCGGCTGCAGGGACATCTGCCGCTGAACCCAATGCATTTTTCGACTGCCCAGGCGCCGCAAAATGCAACGACGCTGACTCCCGACCTCGCCTTCAATACGGCGGTCAGCTTCATGACCAACACGAACTGGCAGGCCTACTCGCCCGATACGACGGTCAGCTATTTCACGCAGATGGCCGCACTCGCGGTTCAGAACTTCATCTCGGCCGCCGTCGGGATTGCCGTTGCGGTGGCCATGATTCGCGGCTTCGCGCGGCACACGGCCAAAACCATCGGGAACTTCTGGGTCGATATCACCCGCTGCACGGTCTACATTCTGCTGCCGATCTCGGTGCTGGCGGCGTTGCTCTTTGTCTGGCAGGGATCGATCCAGAACTTCAAGCCGGCGGTAACGGCGCAAACCCTGGAAGGCGCCCCGCAAGTTATCGAGCAGGGCCCGGTTGCCTCGCAAGAGGCGATCAAGATGCTCGGCACGAACGGCGGCGGCTTCTTCAATGCCAATTCCTCGCATCCTTACGAGAATCCGACGCCGCTCTCGAACGAGCTGCAGATCCTGCTGATCTTCTGTCTCGGCGCGGGGTTGACTTATACCTTCGGGCTGATGGTGCGCGATCCGCGGCAGGGGTGGGCGATCTTTTCCGCCATGGCGGTCATGTTCCTGGCCGGAGCCTTGATCTGCTATTGGGCCGAGCAGCGCGGCAATCCCATGACTGCGGCGATGGGAGTGCAGACCGCCTACACGGGCAACCAGGGCGGGGGCAACTATGAAGGCAAAGAGGTTCGCTTCGGCAATGCGGCGACGGCTCTGTTCGCCACCATCACCACCGATGCAAGCTGCGGCGCTGTCAATGGCATGCATGACAGCCTGACGCCATTGGGCGGATTGATTCCGCTCTTCAACATCCAGACCGACGAGGTGATCTTTGGCGGCGTCGGCGCCGGCCTCTACAGCATGTTGATTTACGCCATCGTCGCGGTCTTTATTGGCGGCCTGATGGTGGGGAGAACACCGGAATACGTTGGCAAAAAAATCGAGCAGAAAGAGGTCAAGATGGCGATCATCGCCATTCTTGCGACCGCTTTGTGCATTCTCGGCTTTACCGCTCTCAGTTCGGTGACGTCGTTTGCCAAGGCCGGATACTGGAATGCCCCCGGCCCTGCCACTGCCAACCTGAACAACGGCGGCGCGCACGGCTTCTCCGAAATTCTCTATGCCTATACGAGCGGCGCGGGGAACAACGGGAGCGCTTTTGCGGGAATCAATGCCAACACTCCCTGGTACAACCTGACGCTGGCTCTCGACATGCTGGTCTCCAGGTTCTTGTTCATCATCCCGGCGCTGGCCATTGCCGGAAGTCTGGCCGCAAAAAAGCTGATTCCGGTAACCAGCGGCACCTTGCCGACCAATGGCTCGCTCTTTGTCGTCCTGCTGATCGGCACGGTAGTCATCGTTGGAGCGCTCACATACTTCCCGGCGGACTCGCTGGGACCGATTGTCGAGCACTTTCAGATGCTGAATGGAAAGCTGTTTTGAACCTTATCGCGAATGAGGAGTGAGAAGATGCCTACTCTCAGCACGGCGCCGGTAGAACCCCAGCAAGAGCCGAAACAGGATGGCGCGCAGCTTATCTCGCGCGGTGTCCGGTCGAGGCCGCTCTTCGATCCTGAGATTCTGGGGCACGCGATCAAGCAGTCGTTCGTGAAGCTGGACCCCAGGGTCGTGGTCAAGAATCCTGTGATGTTCGTTGTCGAAGTGGGCGCGGCTTTGACCACGGCCTTCGTGATCAAGGATGGAATCGCCGGCGCCGGGGGCCTGCTCTTCGGCAGCCAGATTGCACTCTGGCTGTGGTTCACGGTGCTGTTTGCCAACTTTGCCGAGGCCATGGCCGAGGCGCGCGGCAAGGCGCAGGCCGACGCGCTGCGCAAGACCAAGACCGACACGGTTGCCCATCGCATCCTGTCCAACGGCAAAATCGAGACGGTCGCGGCCTCGCAATTGCGCAGCGGCGACATTGTCTCCTGCGAGGCGGGCTCCTTGATTCCCGGCGATGGCGAGGTCATTGAGGGGATTGCCAGTGTGGATGAGTCGGTGATCACCGGCGAAAGCGCGCCGGTCATCCGCGAGTCCGGCGGCGATCGCAGCGCCGTCACCGGCGGCACCAAGGTGCTCTCGGACCATATCAAGATCCGCATCACCTCCAACCCCGGCGAGACTTTTCTGGACCGGATGATCGCCCTGGTCGAAGGCGCGGTGCGGCATAAGACTCCCAATGAAATCGCGCTCAACATTCTGATCGCCGGCCTGACGCTGATCTTCCTGATGGCTGTCGCCACTCTGCCGTCATATGCGAAATACGCCATTCAGGCGGTCGGCGGCGGCGTCGCTCCCACCGTTGCCGTGTTGATCTCGCTGCTTGTCTGCCTGATTCCGACCACCATCGGCGGCCTGCTCTCCGCCATCGGCATCGCGGGCATGGATCGCGTGATGCAGCACAACGTTCTGGCTATGAGCGGCAAAGCAGTCGAAGCCTCGGGCGACGTCAATACTCTGCTTCTCGACAAGACTGGAACCATCACGCTCGGCAACCGCCAGGCAGTCGAGTTTGTGGCTGTTCCGGGAGTCACGGAAAACGAACTCGCCGACGCCGCGCAGCTTTCCAGCCTGGCCGACGAAACGCCGGAGGGGCGCTCGGTCGTGGTGCTGGCAAAAGACCGCTTCCAGCTCCGGGGCCGCGAAGTCTCCGAAAGGGAAGCGAACTTCATTCCATTCTCCGCTTACACGCGGATGAGCGGGGTCGACATCGAGGGCCGCCGGCTGCGCAAGGGCGCGACCGAGGCCATCGTGAAATTCGTCAAAGAGGCGGGAGGCAATGCCCCGCCCGCGCTTCTCGAGATCTCCGACCGCATTTCCAGAAATGGCGGAACGCCGCTTGCCGTAGCCGACGGGCCCCGGGTTCTCGGCGTCACCCACCTGAAAGACATCGTGAAGGGAGGCATGAAAGAACGCCTCGCTTCGTTGCGGACCATGGGGATTCGCTCGGTGATGATTACCGGCGACAATCCGCTGACCGCCGCAGCCATCGCGCAGGAAGCAGGCGTCGACGACTTTCTTGCCCAGGCGACCCCAGAAGACAAGCTCGAATACATTCGCAAGGAGCAGGCGCAGGGCCGGCTCGTGGCGATGACCGGCGACGGAACCAACGACTCCCCCGCTCTGGCGCAGGCCGATGTGGGCGTGGCGATGAACACCGGCACCATGGCTGCCAAGGAAGCCGGCAATATGGTCGACCTCGACAGCAACCCGACCAAGCTGATTGAGATCGTGGCCATCGGCAAGCAACTCTTGATCACGCGCGGCGCTCTGACGACGTTTTCGATTGCCAACGACGTGGCGAAATACTTCGCGATCATTCCGGCGATGTTCGCCTCCATCTATCCCGAGCTGAATCGCCTGAACATCATGGGGCTGCATTCGCCGCAAAGCGCCGTGCTCGCGGCGGTTATCTTCAACGCGCTGATCATCGTGGCCCTGGTGCCTCTGGCCTTGCGCGGCGTGAAGTACAAGCCGGTCAGTGCCGGCCAGATGTTGACCCGCAATCTGCTGATCTACGGGCTTGGCGGAATTATCGTGCCTTTCCCCGCGATCTGGCTGATCGACAAAGTTATCGTTGCCCTTCATCTCGTGTAAGTGGAGGAAGAGATGCTTAAAGAAATTGGACCTGGACTTCGCATTACCCTCGTCTTCACCATCCTGACTGGGTTGCTCTATCCGGCGGCGATTACGGGAATCTCGGAGCTGATCTTCCCCAAGCAGGCCAATGGCAGCCTGGTCACCGTCAACGGAAAGGTGGTCGGCTCGAGCCTCATCGGCCAGTCCTTCACCCGGCCGGAATACTTTCACCCCCGCCCGTCGGCCGCCGGCAATGGCTATGACCCGACCGCCAGCTCCGGGACAAACCTTGGCCCCACGAGCGCCAAGCTGCTCCACGGGACCACCAAGCCGGGTGCCAAGCAGAACCAGGTGGTCGACTTCGACGGAATCAATCTGCGCATCGTGCACTATTGTGTCGAAAACAATCTGCCTTACGAGTCCTCGGCGCCGCTCAGCCGGTTTGAGGATGCCCAGGGAAATCTCGACGACGTGAAGCTGATTGAAGCCTTCAACGACCCCAAGACGCCGCTTGTCTTCCGCGCCGAAACGCCGATCCCGGCCGACGCCGTCACCGGCTCCGCCTCCGGACTCGATCCCCAGATCAGCCCGGCGAATGCCGACTTGCAGGCCGCGCGCGTTGCCAAAGAGCGCCACGCTTCCGTTGACCAGGTGAAGGAGCTGATCGCTCAATTTACGAAGAAGCCCGATCTGGGCTTCCTGGGCGAGCCGCGCGTCAACGTGCTGCTCTTGAATCTCGCGCTCGACCAGCACTATCCGTTGCCCGCGCAATCCACAAAAGCGAGTTAGGACGGGCTCTGCACAACGGGATGAGTAAGCTCACACTTTTTGGCTTGTTTGCAGTTTCGGCGATGCTGCTCTGCTATGCGCTTGAAAAGCGAGGCAGGGGCTGGATTCTGGGATTTGCCGGGGCTTGCGTGCTAGGTTCTGCCTATGGTTTTCTGCAAGGCGCTTGGCCGTTCGGTCTGGTGGAAGGTGTCTGGTCGATCGTGGCGGTGCGAAAGTGGATCCTCGCGGTGCGAGGGCGTGCGTAGAAGGAATGGCGCTCTGAGAAGATGATTTACCCGAGGGGTAGTTCTTTCATGACCAACGAACCGTCGGAGCGCTCTCGCCCCGAGCAGCTGCTCGCTCAAGTCGAGCGGGAGGAGCGCCGTCTGCGCCAGGGGCGGCTGAAGGTTTTCCTCGGCTATGCTTCCGGGGTTGGCAAATCCTTCCAGATGTTCGACGAAGGCAGGCGGCGGCGCGAGCGCGGCGAGGATGTGGTCGTCTGCGCCACCCAGGCCTACTACACCCCCGAGGTGGATAGTGTGCTGCGGCAGCTCGAGTCCATCCCTGCGCTGAAACTCGGCGAGATGGAATCGATCGATATCCCCGCCATCCTTGCCCGGCGCCCGCAGGTGGCGCTGATCGACGGACTCGCCTATGAAAACCCGCCGGGCAGCCTCAACCGTCACCGCTGGGAGGATGTGGAACAGCTGCTTGACGCCGGCATCTCGGTCGTTACGACGCTGAATCTGCAATATCTCGAAAAGCTTTGCGACCAGGTCGAGCGCATCACGGGGAAGTGCACGCCCTGCATTCTGCCTCGCGGTTTTCTCGATCGCAGCGCGGACGACATCGTGGTTGTCGACGCTCCCGCGCTCGAGAGCCTCGCTCGCGGCGGGGCCTCCGCCGGCGGAAGTGTCTCGCTTGAGGAGGAGCACAAGCTCTCCCAGTTGCGCGAGCTGGCGCTGCTGGTGGCCGCGGCCGTGGTTGACCATCAGCTTGAGAACTGTCTGCGCTCGCACGGCATGGGTGAGTCCTGGGGCGTGCAGGAGCGGATTTTGGTCTGCCTTGCTCCTCATTTCGACGCCACCCGGATGCTCGAAAGCGGACGCCGCAATGCGGATCGTTTCAACGGCGAGCTCTATGTCACGTATACGAAGGGCTCCGTCTCACGCGAGAATCGGCAAATTTTCCAGCAAAATCTCGACCTTGCCGCGCGGCTTGGCTCGCATGCGGAGATGCTGGAGGGCCGCGACGAAGTCGATGAGGTTCTCGAACTCGCTCGCCGCAAAGGCATCACACAGATCTTTATCGGAGACAGTGCGCGACAGAGCGCTTGGCCTCGCGTCCGAAACAATCTGTTGGACCGCTTGATCCGTTCCGCGGAAGGAATTGATGTCATCGTCTACCCCCGGTAGCGATGGCGTGGGCGCGCTGCCTGCCCGCCGCGGCCACATGAAGGTCTTTCTTGGCTATGCCGCCGGCGTCGGCAAGACCTACCGCATGCTCGAAGAGGCCCAACAGATGAAGCGCCTGGGGCAGGAGATCGTCGTCGGCTATTTTGAGCCGCACGGCCGGCGCGACACCATGGCCAAGATGGAAGGCCTGGAGCTCATTCCGCGAAAAAAAATCGAATATCGCGGCGCGGTGTTTGAGGAAATGGATTTCGACGCGATCCTCTCCCGGCGCCCGGCAACCTGCGTGGTCGACGAGCTTGCGCATACCAACGTTCCCGGCTCGGAGCGCCTGAAGCGTTGGGAGGATGTGCAGGTCCTGCTCGATATCGGCATCGATGTCGTCACCAACATGAACATCCAGCACCTGGAGAGCCTCAACGACCAGGTCTTACGTATCAGCGGCGTCCGCGTGCGCGAGACGGTGCCCGACTGGTTCGTGAAGAGCGCCGATGAGGTAGTCATGGTCGACGCCACGACCGAAGCCTTGTTCAACCGTCTGAGACGCGGCGATATCTACGCGCCGGAAAAGGCGCAGCGGGCCATGGACAATTTTTTCAAGGAGTCGACCCTGGTTGCGCTCCGCGAGCTTGCCATGCGCCAGACCGCGCATGAGCTCAAGTGGAGATCGATCGACGGGGTGGCCGATGCCCGGGTTGGGGAAGAGGAGCTGGGCGGCCAACCCTCTCCTCAACCGCAGCCGGGAGCGGAGCGAGTCTTGATTTACGCCGGCATCGACGCTTCGACGGCGATGCTCATCCGGCGTGGCCGCAGAATGGCCGACTATCTGGGCGCCGATTGCTTTGCGGTTTCAGTTGTTCCTCATGGAGGAGAGGGTCGCTTGCCGAGACAGGATCGGGATCTGCTGGAGCGGCACCTGAACTTTGCGAAAAACCTGCGCATCGAAACCCGGATTGTGGAAAGCGACGATGCCGCCAACGCGATCGTCGATTTTGCTCACCGCAACCGGGTAACGCAAATCCTGCTCAGCCGCTGCAATTACAGCTCGTGGAATCACCTTCTGGGGAAAGACTTCATCCTGCGGGTCGTGCGTAGCGCGAAGAACCTGCGCGTCATCATCGTCGCCGAGCGCGGCCGGTCTCATCCGCGATAGCGACAGCTCTGTCATCTCGACCGAAAGCGGCGCGAATGCGCCGCTGAAGTGGAGAGATCCGCTTTTCGCTGACTCGCCAACTAGCCGCATTTGCTTTTCTTTCCGTCATTCCCGCAAGAGCATTTCTCCTGATGGTATTGGAGAAGAGAATAGAGCCGAACGCAGCCATTCCATCGAAGGAATGGCTGCACATAGCGGGCATCGCCGGTCCACCGTGTCAGGAGAAATGCGTTAGCGAATCTGCTGTTCTACCGCCTCTGCTGCGTTCCCTCACCGTCGTCATCCTGGAGAACCCCGAGCAAAGGCGAGGGGTGCGAAGGATGAGCATACCGGGGACATGGTTTACACCATGGCGGAGAACAGTTGGCTTTCCCAGCTTTGGCTTGACGCATGAAGATGCGTTTATGCCTTGGAAAGAGACTCGAACCGTGGATCAACGCCTGCAGTTCTTATCGAGCTATCAGAGGGAAGAAACGTCCGTGACCGATCTGTGTCACGAGTACGGCATCTCGCGTCCAACTGCTTACAAGTGGATCAAGCGCTACGACGAGGTCGGGCCCGAGGGCCTGCTCGATCAGGCACGCACGCCGCATAGTTCCCCGTACACAACATCGGCTGAGATCGAAAACGAAGTACTCGCGCGGCGGAAGCGGTTCCCCTCGTGGGGAGCAAGGAAGCTCAAGGCGCGATTGGAGCGCATGAACCCCAACGTGACTTGGCCGGCGGCAAGTACGGTAGGTCAGATCCTCAGCCGGGCCGGGCTCACCAACCCTAGGAGGAAGAAACGGCGCGCCACGCCCAGTTCGCAACCGTTCTCGATGGTGACTGCGCCGAATCAGCTTTGGTGCATGGATTTCAAAGGATATTTCCTAACAGGCGACGGGTATCGCTGCGATCCGTTCACGATTACCGATGCACACAGCCGATTTCTGATTCGCTGCCAAGCGGTCGCGCGCATGGACCTTGCCCAGGTAAGCGCCGTTTGCGATGCTGCGATGCGAGAGTTCGGCGTGCCAGAACGTATTCGCACAGACAACGGAGCGCCGTTCGCGGGCGTCGGCCTGCTGGGCCTGTCGAAACTATCGCTTGGATGGATGAAGCTAGGCATCGTTCACGAACGCATTCAACCGGGACGACCACAACAGAACGGAAGGCATGAACGGATGCACCGCACGCTTAAGGAGGACACCGCAAAGCCGCCAGCTCGCACCGTGACGGCGCAACAGAAGAAGTTTGATCGTTTCCGCTTGGTATTCAACCATGAGCGCCCGCACGAAGCGTTGGCCAACGAAACGCCGGGAAGCATCTACGTGCCCAGTACTCGGCTGCTTCCAAGCAGAGTAGCGAACTTCCAATATCCCAAACCTTTCCAGACTCGGAGGGTGAACAACAGCGGGGACATCAGCTGGCACAAGGGCCGAGTGTTTGTTAGCGAAGTGTTCCGCAACGAGGAGATCGGGCTCGAACAGATGGATGAGGACGTACACCGCGTTTTCTTCTGCAACACTGAACTGGGCGAGTTCAACAGTTCAGAGATGAGATTCCGGCCTGCGCTCCGACCATAAGCGAATTGAACTGCTTGCGAGTAATCGGAAGTATCGAGCTTACCCGAAGTGCCGTTCTCAATGGGCAACCGCTGCCGTATGCTGAATTGAACAAAACTTTTGGAGTGCGCCAATGAGCAGCGACCCAGTGGGAACCTTGGTTCTCGGTTCCAACATCCTAGAACCGTTGTTTCTTAAGCACGGCTTCGTCTACAGAGCGCTTGATGCCGGGAGTAGCAGCGGTGGTCAATTTGCTTCTGGGGAGTTTCGAAAAGACAATCGGTGGCTGGAGTTTCACTTTCGCTACAGTTTGGGAATGGTCACCTACCACCTTGGATCACGTTCGATGTCTCATCAGGAGTACATGCGCTCGGTACTGGGAAGACCTAACGCAAGCCACTATCCCGGTTTCTCAAGCGATCCGCTAGAAGCCTTTCGCCACCTGTATCTAGACCTCGAAGAGCACTGCGCCGAGTTTCTCGAAGGTACGGACGATTGCCTCTTACATCGCATTGAAGACGCCCAGGCTCGACGCAGCGATAGGCTGACTTTGCCGGAGTAGCGCAATTAGCTGGCTCTAGTTGCCGGCACTTGAAAACCAGAATCCGGGAAAACAAGCCATGGAAATGACGGGGCATGGAAAGCATGGAAAGCCATAAAGCCGGCTTTTCACCCTTCCCACACCCCTTGGAAATCCCTGCGGGGATTCCCACATTACCACGGCTACGACGACGACTATCATGTATCTGAAGACCGGCAAAGCCCGCCGAAAACCCGCAATCAGAGCCACTCTCACCGCAAGGGGCTTGTAAACCATGTCCCCGGTCCAAAACGTAAAGGATGTCCCGGTACTCTCAGCTCGCGATGGTCGAGGCGCTCGCTGCCTGTGGCGCGAACGTAATCGCAATTAGTCGCGATCGAGCGAACCTCTCTTCGGCCGAGCATGCCGGTGCTGCGGTGATTGCCGGCGACGCAACCGACGCCACCCTTATGAACAAGGTCGTCCGCGAGGAGGCGCCCGATGTGCTGATCCTCAACGCCGGCGCGCGGCTGCCAATCAAGCCGATCGACCAGCAGAGCTGGGACGAGTTCTCGATCGTCTGGAACACCGACGTGAAGGCGGGGCTAGTCGGCATTCAGGCCGCACTCCACACTCCCATGAAGCCAGGCAGCCGCGTTCTGGTCATGTCCAGCGGAGCAGCGATGGTGCTTGCGGTGCCGTTCATCAAGCCCGACGATCTAAGTCTCTCTGGCGGCTATATCGGGGCCAAACGGATGCTGTGGTTCATGGCTCACAGTGCAAACAAGGTATCGCGCGACCGCGACCTCGGGATCCATTTCCAAGTGCTCGCGCCAATGCAGCTGATTCCCGGTACCACGCTTGGCTATAAGGTTGCGGCTGCCTGCGCGGAGATAGAGGGTGTCAGCATCGAGGAACTTGTCATGCAACGTTATGGCTCGATCCTGCGCCCGGCACAGATTGGAGAGCAGGTTGCCGAGATCCTGGGCAATCCGCGATATTTGCAGGGTGTCGCTTACGGCTTTCACAACGATTGTGACCTCCAGCCCCTCGACGTATGATTTTCAAAGGGCTGGCCTCCTGAGGAGACGACACCTGATCACTGATAACGCGCGCGCTGAGTTCGAACGGCTGGTGGGCGAGGTTCGTCCAAAGCTTCATCGATATTGCGCGCGCATGGCGGGCACCGCCGTCGATGGAGAGGATATTGTCCAGGACGCGCTGATGAAGGCCCTTGCCGCGCTGCCGAATGCCGGCGTCCTCGACAACCCTGAAGGCTGGCTGTTCCGCATCGCACATAACACTGCGCTCGATTTCCTGCGCCGCCGCGCACGCGGTCCAATGATGCTGAATGACGAGGCCCTTGACATGATTGCCGCTCCGGGTTCCTCCGATCAGGACCACGAGATTACCGCGACGAGTCTGCGCACCTTCATGCGGCTTCCAACGCTCCAGCGGAGCGCGGTCATACTGAAGGACGTGCTTGGCCACTCGCTGGAAGAGGTCGCTTCGATTACTGGAGCGAGCGAGGCCGCGGCGAAATCCGCGCTGCAGCGGGGGCGTGCTCGCTTGCGCGAGATTGCCAGTGAGCCCGCCGATATATCGCTTCCGATTCTGTCGGATGCGATGCGTGCCCGACTGATCAGGTATGTAGAAGGTTTCAAGACCGGAGACTTCGACGCAGTCCGCGCGATGCTGGCCGATGACGTCAAACTCGACCTGGTCGCGACGTTACGCAAGCAAGGAAAGCGCGAAGTCGGGGAATATTACTCTGCCTATGCAGCCGCCAAACGGTGGGCCTACGCGGCGGGCATTGTCGATGGCAGGGCTGCCATGATCGTTTACGACCGCGAGGTCTCGCTCGAAACGCCTGCGTATTTTGTTGCGATAGATTTCGATGGTGATCGCGTGGTCTCAGTCCATGACTTTCTGTATGCGCGGTATGCGATGGACGGCATCGACTTGTTCCTGCTCTATCCCGAACGGTGGTCTCGGTAAAGTGTCTGCATAAGATATGCGGATATTCAATAACTCTCGTTCGATCGTTTTCGCGTCTGTGAGCGCCAGCCTGAGAGGTCGTCGAAGCAACGCTCATAGGAGTGCGCTTCGACCATATGCGTCAGCATGCTGTATGGCTGGGATCGCCGCCATTGCGCATGTCCTCGATGAGAAAGGCACGCGCGCGCGGAATGGTGAGCAGGACTTCGCGTGCCACTTGTGCGTGATGTGCTAAGGGCACATCACCAGGGTAGTCCTGGGCCGACCATTCGCCAGCAAATGGATCGTGCCGAGTGCCATGTACGTTTTTCCCGCCCCGCAGTCACCACGATGCGTGCGGCCTTTGCCTTGCGCAAATACTTTGCAGTCCCGGTGGTGGCAAGCGCCTGCGCCGGCAACGCCTTGCGCAAAAGTGCCGCGAGTGACGGAGCAACGGGGTCTTTCGTGCCCTGCAATGGAAGGTAAGTCTCGAGAATGCGCTCGGCCAATGCGGGGCCGAATTGACGCAGATATTGGAAGGTGTTCTCCATGGAGATACCTCGTTAAGGCTGATGCCTGGGTTTTCGCGGAGTCCGTCGCAGGACGGCGACGATGGGATTAGTCGATGGTGAGCAACAGGAAGAACTGAAGCTCCTTAAGAGAACAATGGGCGCCCCTTAAAAGGACCGCCCGCTGAACTCTGCCGAGATACGTTCGATTGTGAGTTCGTCACCAGATGACAGGAACCACGCCCGACTTCTTAATCAGCTTGTCGTGCGTGACGAGATGGATTCCTTCCACCAGCGCAGTAGCTCCAATCAATCGGTCCTGGGGATCTTTCGGATACGAATCGGGGAAGCTCACCGCACGCGCAGCGATCTCTGGCGTAATAGGAAGCACCGTCATTTTGGAAGCGCACAGGCGAACGAAGGATTCGACGCTGAGTGTGGTTTCTACTCGTCCCTTTTCCGCAAGCCAGGCCAATTCCAGAAGGGTAATTCCTGCAATCGCAAGTCCGCCTTCAGCACGAGCGGCGCGGATGGCTTCCTTCGCGCGTTTCGACAGTTTGTCCGGTTCAAAGGCAAGCCAGATGACGATATGAGTGTCGAGAAGAATCATTCAGGCAAATTCCAATCCGAGACAGGAATCGTGTTCTCGATGTCTCCGACAATCCTGCCTTTACCTTCCAGAAATCCGAAGATTTCGTCTTCATTGGACTCAACCCGGCTGATTTGAACAACCGGCTTTCCGTGCTTTGTAACCATCACAGGCCGACCGCTTTGGGCGACCTTGTCCATCACCGCAAGGCATTGGGACTTAAATTGGGCAGCCGGAATCTTCTGCATGCGGATCTCCCCTATCAATGTAGTCATAATAATATGACTACATTTAAAATACAAGGTCGAACCCGGCAAGTAGACGACGGCCGGGCTCTCGTGGGGAAACAATCTGTAATTTCCTAGTCTCCTATGGAGGAGCTACGAAGTCGCTTCTTGGAAACGGAGACCGTGAGACTTCCGGGGAAGCTCCGGCGCCGGGGACGGCCTCTTTGAGGGTTCGCCCTCGCGTAGATCGAAGCCAACCCGATCTTGGACGGCGTGAGACTTGGATAGATCTCCAGAATCTCTTGAACGGGTGTGCCGGCATCAACCAGGCTGGCAACGTCGTGCACCGGGATGCGTGTTCCCCGGATGACGGGCGTGCCGCGGAGAATCTCCGGATCCTCAACCACCATCTGCTGTGCATCCTTCAACTGGCTCAGGCGGCGGTCGACGTCTTCCCAGATCGAGGACCGGTACTTGACCGATTCCTCGTCCGTCATGCGAAGAACGGCGAGTTGGGTCAAGTGGGAAGCAAGGATGCCGGCGCAGTCGTGAAAACGCTCGAACGGAATCACCAGGATGAGAACGCCTCCCATTGTCAGCCAGCGGTAGGTATGTTCCAGGAAAAAGGCCTCCATTCTGCGGTTGGCGATGGAGCCGATCTCGGAGTCATAGGGCGGATTCAAATAAAGCAGCGAGAAGGATTCGGGCCGCGCAACAGCCTCGAAGGCATTGCCCTGGATGGTCTCGATGCCGTTGGCGTTGGCGATCCGCGCACGTTCGGCATCGAGCTCGACGCCATAGTGCCTGACAGGAGCATCCCTGGTCACAAGCTGCAGGGCGGTTCCTTGCCCTACGCAGGGATCGATCACCGAAGCCTGGTTAGCGCAGGATAGGAGAGCGCGAAGCTTTTTCCCTTCGCCTTCTGGCAGTGGATAGTAGCTCATCTTGAGGCGCGCCGCGCTTCTCATCGAGTCACCTCACTTGTTGAAATGATGTTCGTTCTTGTGCTTTAAAGCATAAGTTTGCCGTTTGGCAGAGTTATGGTTTAAATGACGTCTATTTGTCTGACTGCAATCAGAGGAGTCTCGTCATGCGCATCGCTGCTATCTACGACATTCATGCCAACCTTTCCGCGCTTGACTCGGTACTCGAGGAGATCCGTCAAGCCAAGGTTGACT